>JBPCXN010000095.1:0-2802 GCA_051008495.1 Endozoicomonas sp.
ATCTAACACAGGGCTAGTATTTGTCCATCTGATAAGATCAACAGTCTCTCCTTTTTCATCGACACCAGACACCTTTGCATCCTGAACCCCCTCACCCAGATCAGCCCCAGTCATAGAGTCAATACCGAACTGAATGGTATCACCGGCCGTAGCGCCAATCTGGAACTCCAGATCAGATGAATCACCATTCAGCAAGTTGATACCGGCAAAGTTGGTGGTGGTGGCGATACGGTGATCTCGTCCTGCAGATGAACAACTTCCTTCTGGATGGCTTCGCGATCTTCGTCGGTATTGGTGTCGTTATAGGATTACATGGCCAGATCACGCATGCGGTTCATCACATTGGTGGACTCTTCCATACCACCTTCTGCAGTCTGGGCCATGGAGATGGCATCGCTGGCGTTACGCTTGGCCACTGCCATGCCGCCCACCTGGGTATCCATACGATTGGCAATCTGCAGACCGGCAGCGTCATCGGTCGCCGAGTTGATACGCAGGCCGGTAGACAACTGCTGCATATTACCCTGCAGGTTCAGCTGGTTAGCGTTCAGGTTGTTCTGGGCGCGCAGTGCGGAAGAGTTGGAGTTGATCGTGATCATCGTTTAATCCGGAATACTTGCTTAACACAGTTTTTAGCTGCGCTTGCAACTGGAATAATTACCAGCATCAAAGGGAATACTCCGAAAACGCCCGCAGATGGAAAATGTTAAATTCTTTTTACTTCCGGCTTCCAACTCCCGACTTTTCGCTTTCCGCTTTCCGCCATGAAAATTACCGGCCATTTGACAAGAGTATCAATAGTGATACTTTAAAACTTTATGACAGACAGGCTCCAGCCACAGGGTGTACAAGACTCCCTGGCAGGGCGACCCCAGGGTCAATATTCAGAACCACAAAGGAATGGCAAAACCCTATCAGGTCAGACAAGTACTGATGGCAGTAGCCCGAATGGAGGCGGACAATGGATAACAGGATTGACAGGTATACCTACAGGCTCACCTGGTCTGAAGAAGATCAGGAGCACATCGGCTTATGCGCCGAATTTCCCAGCTTGAGCTGGCTGGATTCTTCCCCGGAAAAAGCCTTGATCGGCATTCGCCGTCTGGTACAGGAATGCCTGGAGGATATGAAAACACAAAGTGAGACAGCGCCAGAACCTCTGTCAGCAAAACACTTCAGCGGCAAATTTATGGTACGCATACCACCGGAAACCCATCGCACCCTGGCGATACAGGCTGCAGAGGCAGGCATCAGCCTTAACCGACTGATTTCCAGTAAGTTGCATTAGGAAGTTGGCAGTTGGCAGTTGGCAGTTGGCAGTTGGCAGTTGGCAGTTGGAAGAATATAGGGGAGACCGGAATCAGAAAGTGGAAGACGAAAAAGCGCAAGCGGGTTTCAATCCCTCCATTCCTTTGCCAGCTGCCTGGCCATTTCTATATCCCGAACCTGAGTACTCTTATTACCACCACACAACAGCAAGATCGTAGTCAATAAACTACAGAAAAAAAAAGACGAGCCCCGAAGGGATCGCCTTTTTTCGCACTTCGCTTTCCGCGTTTCGCCAATCGCCCTTCTTCCGAAAAGCGAAAGACGAAAAATCGAACAGCGGCCCGAAAGGGCATCGGGAGGCGATATTGTTATTACTTGAATTCAGGGCTATACAAAAGCGTCTCATACCAGAAAATGCACATTTTATGTATAGCAGAAAACCAATAATATGCTATACATGTAATCTGTAATAAGCTTTTTTGCGTATAGATCCTTACTCAGATATAACTATACATATAATCTGCTATCCTATGTTTTATGTATATTCAATAAGCCTCTCTTACCATGTCCAAAGACAGCAGGTTCGCAGGTAGAAAAAAAGAGATCAAACAGCTCCTCGACAGCTTCAGTCGCAAAAAAGCCACTTTAAACGTCATTCGTGGCCGGAGACGCATTGGTAAAACCCGCCTGATTAAAGAGCTGCCCAACTTCGGCAGAAACATCAGGTTACGCTACCTTACTTCTGCACCACCCGCAGCCAGCGTGAGCGATTCCGACGAACGGAAACAATACGCTGAACAGGTAAAAAGCCAATTTGACCTGCGCTATATACCACCTCACGCAACATGGCGAGAGCTTTTCTCATTTATTGGTGACATGTGCTCCGACAAAAGAACGATTCTGGCCATTGATGAAGTCAACTGGCTGGCGACGAAATCACCCGCTTTTATGTCGATATTTTTTGAACTTTGGGAAAATCAATTCACCCAAAAGAAAGACTTTATGATTATCCTGTCAGGTTCGTTATCCTCATGGATTGAGGAAAACATCCTGATGAACAAAGGCTTTGTCGGTCGGGTTTCTGTTACCATCACCCTGAAAGAACTGTCACTCAACGAACTACCGGATTTTTTTGGCGCAAGAATCCACAAAACACCCGCCATAGATCTGATCAAAATGCTCAGTGCCGTTGGTGCTGTACCACGCTACCTTGAGGAACTGAACCTCACCCACACCGCTGAAATCAACCTGCACCGGCTAGCCTTTGACAAAAGTGGTTTTTTGCATGATGAATTTGAAAAAATGTTTTACGACCTGTTCTCGAAAGAGAACCGGTTTTATCGCAACATTCTCGAAACAATCAGCCACTCCACACAACGACTCACCACAGGCCAGCTGGCTGAAAAAATGGGGCTCACCTATTCCGGCCGCTATACCAAAGCCATCGACGTTCTGGAAGAAACCGGATTTATTAAACGACAGAACACCTGGGACATTGGAAAAAGAAAGCCGGGAAAAAAATACGCCTTAACC
>JBPCXN010000096.1:0-69573 GCA_051008495.1 Endozoicomonas sp.
GATGGAAAGCGACTGCATCGAGTGGCACTGGACGATGGTCGTCTGTTCAAGCGACGCTCAGAATCCATCCGCATCGATGCCGCTATCCATATCAGTCTGGATATCTCGTCGTCCATGAGTCCAAGGATAGAGCTGGCCAGGGAAGCTGTGCTGGCACTGGTCTTAGCCCTGAAACGGATCAATGGCGTCAAGGTCTCAGCATCAGCCTATCCTGGCTCTTGTGAAGATCGCATTTATCCAATCATATTGGGCGATCGATCAGCGTTGGACACGGCGGCGACTTTATCAGGGTTGGACAGCCATGACTCCACGCCGATGGCGACCGGGCTCTGGCATGCGGTGCATCAAGTGTTGGAGACAAATACCAGCCGCCGGTTGATTCTGATGGTCACGGATGGAGGACCGGATATCGATCATCATCGCCCGGTAGTGGATCTGGTCAGGCGTTGCAGCGAATCAGGGATTGACGTGGTAGGGCTGGGGATCAGTGTTCAGACTGTTAAGGGGGTGTTTCCCAGAAGCCTGGTAATCTCTCAGCTCGGTGAGCTGAAACCATCTTTGTTCAGGTTGGCGATGGATTGGCTAGTCAGATAGAAAAAGCATTAAAAGAAAAGATCTGTACTGAGGGAGCCAGGGAAGGCGGTTTTTGCTCACTATTGGGACTGTTTCGACCCGATTTTTTGAGCTTGGGGACCAAAGAAATTGGTCCCCAAAATTTCATTGAAATTCCTAACTACTTGTTTTCATTATCAAAATCATGTTCATGAAATTCATACCACATGACATTGATAATGCCGAGGGAGCAGGCCAGAAGCACTCCCAGAATCCAGGCGAAATACCACATAGTCTCTCCTCCTCTCAGTACAGTGAATGGCTGTTTTCTTCAATATGTTCGGCGGTCATCCGACCCCACAGGTGGTAGAAGCACCAGATGGTGTAACCGAGCACAAGCGGTACAAAGACGGCTGCCACGAATGTCATTATGCTCAGTGTCAGGTAGCTGGACGTTGAATCCCAGAGTGTCAGGCTGGCGTCAGGCTGAACACTGGATGGCAGCAGGAACGGGAACAGTGAAAAGCCCGCTGTCAGTATGATGCCAGCCTGGGTTGCCGCAGAGCAGGCGAAGGTCAGGCCGGCCAGCTGGCTTTTGGCGAGTATCAGTACGCCAATGGCCCCAAGGAAAGCCATGACGGGCGCAATCATCATGATCGGATACTGGCTGAAGTTTTCCAGCCAGCGACCGGCTTCAACGATTTCCACGGTTTTGTTCAGCGGGTAGGCTGGTGCGTTCGGGTCAAGGACGCTGGTGATTTCGTAACCGGGAATATTGGCCACCCAGATTCCACCAATAGCAAACAGCACCAGAGTTGTTATTGCCGTATAACGGGCGACAACAGACGCACGTTGCTGAATAGGGGCTCCAGCTCTGAGCTTCTGCCATACAGCGCCGTGCATGGTCAGCATTGACACGCTGACCAGGCCGCAGAGTATGCCGAAGGGATTCAGGAGATCAAAGAAACCATCGGTAAAACTGGAGCGCATGGTGCTGTCCAGTTCAAAACCGAAACCCTGGAACAGGTTGCCGAAGGCTACGCCGAACACCAGTGTGGGAACCGCACCACTGGCGAATAAGCCCCAGTCCCAGGCGTTGCGCCAGCGTGGATCTTCAAGTTTAGAGCGATAATCAAAGGCCATAGGACGAATCAGCAGGGTAAACAGCACCAGCATCATCGCCCAGTAGAAGCCGGAAAAGGCTGTCGCATAAACAATGGGCCAGGCGGCAAAGAGCGCACCGCCGGCTGTGATCAGCCAGACCTGGTTGCCGTCCCAGTGGGGAGCCACGGCATTGATCATGATGCGACGCTCAGTGTCGGTTTTGCTCATGAAGGGCAGCAGGTTCGCTGTGCCCATGTCGTAGCCGTCCATGATGGCGAAACCGATCAGCAGTACGCCGATCAATACCCACCAGATAAACTTCAAAACTTCATAATCCATGGTGAGTCTCCTTATGCCTGCTGCGCTGTCAGGTTTGCGTTTGCCGGTTGTTCAAAGTGATAGCGCCCGGTGTGCAGGCTGCTGGGCCCCTGCTTGGCGAATTTCACCATCAGCCAGACTTCAATGATGGCGAAGATGGCGTAGAACAGTGTGAACCCGGCGATGCTCAGGTACAGGTCGGTGACCGTACGGGTAGAAGCTGACAGATAAGTGGGCAGGATGCCGGAGATTGACCAGGGCTGCCTGCCGAACTCTGCAACAAACCAGCCCATCTCACTGGCAATAAACGGCAGGGGCAGGGACCAGAGGCAAAGTTTCAGGAAGAACTTGCTCTTATACTCTGTACGTCGTGCCGTTTTGATAAAGGCTGTCACCAGCAGTAGCAACATCAGGACACCACAGCCCACCATGATCCGGAAAGAGAAGAACAGCGGCCAGACGGTCGGGATGGCATCCTGTGCAGCCTGTTTAACCATTGCTTCGGAAGCGTTGGGAATATCATCGGTATAGCGTGACAGCAGCAGGCCATAACCAAGGTCGTCCACCACTTCCTGGAAAGCATCACGGTTTTCCTGAGTATCTCCACCCTCTGCTTTCAGAGCATCCAACCGAGCAACGGCTCTTTTACCATTCTCAATGCGGATCTCTTTGTTGGCGATCAGGTCGTTGAGACCGGCCACTTCTTCATCCAGTGAGCGGGTGGCGATAATGCCCATCAGCCAGGGAATCTTGATGGCGTAATCGGTGGTCATCTCTTCCTGGTTGGGAATACCTATGACCGTAAAACTGGCCGGTGCAGGCTGGGTTTCCCATTCAGCTTCAATGGCTGCCAGTTTCACTTCCTGGACATCGCCCAGTTCATAACCGGACTCGTCGCCCAGCAGTATGACGGACAGAATGGATGCCAGACCGAACCCGGCGGCAATGGCAAAGGAGCGGCGGGCAAAGCCCATGTCCCGGCCTTTAAGCATGTAATAAGCACTGATGGAGAGCACGAAGATGGCGCCAGTGGTGTAACCTGCCGCCACGGTATGGACAAACTTGACCTGGGCAACCGGGTTGAAGAACAGCTCGGCGAAGCTGGTCATCTCCATGCGCATGGTTTCGAAATTGAATTCGGCGCCCACCGGGTTCTGCATCCAGGCATTGGCCACCAGGATCCAGAGGGCCGAGAGGTTGGTGCCTATCGCCATCAGCCAGGTACAGGCCAAGTGCTTGACCTTGCTGAGCCGATCCCAGCCAAAGAAGAACATGCCGACAAAAGTGGATTCCAGGAAGAAGGCCATCAGGGCCTCAATAGCCAGGGGCGCTCCAAAAATGTCCCCCACATAATAGGAATAGAAAGACCAGTTGGTTCCGAACTGGAACTCCATGGTCAGGCCTGTTGCGACGCCTACGGCAAAGTTTATACCGAACAGCTTGCCCCAGAATTTGGTCATGTCTTTATAGACCTGCTTGCCGGTCATGACATAAACCGACTCCATGATGGCCAGCATAAAGGTCATGCCCAGGGTGAGCGGGACAAACAGGAAATGGTACAGGGCCGTGATCGCGAACTGGAATCGCGACAGGTCGATGACTTCTTCAGGAATCATAACGCTCCTCGTGACTGGACTAGAAAACTCTTTCAGGTTTCCACAGTGTCCCTATGTGCAGTCTTTAGAGGGCTGTCAGGCTCACGACAATTTCGATCTGAATTCCAGAAAGAACGGCCACTTTTCGTTAGAAAGCGGATGAGAGTCTCGATGAATTCACTTAAATAGGTCAACTATTTGCACGAATCCATCGATAAACTTGACTCGTTCTACTGACTCTTTCCACGAAGAGTATGCTCGAAAACATAAGCCTGACAGCCCCCCTGGTCCTGATTATTGTTGTACGTTATTTGCCCGACCCCGGATCCAGTGCTGGTCAGGGAGGCAACAGGTGTTGTGATGCAGATAAGGGTCTATACCGTAAAAACCTCCACATAATTACTGTGGTGCGAATTCTATCTCGCCCTAGTACATGGCGGTACTTCGGTTTGCCGCATTCTTTGATCTGGATCAAGAGAATAAATGCTTGGCTGATTGTTGACTTGATCTTGACCGTTCGCTGAATTATTGCACAGATATCAAGAGGCGCCTGGGAAGGGCTACACAGGGTTCTTCGCGTAGTTATATGAATGTTTCGATTGATGGCTTTCCTGCCACATGGATTCCACACACTCCCTGTATGGAATGACAGCAATTGTGATCTACTGCAGGTGGCTGGTCAGGTGTATTTCCCCAGCACCTTGCTGGCATTGTACAGATCGATCTGCCAGTTGTTGCGGGCCGCAGGCACTTCAATGGGCGAGACATTCTCAAGAGAATATCTGGCGCTCAGAGGGCTCTCGAAACGGGCGATGAATTGAAGGCGCTTGCGATCAGCCTGGTATTTTCGTGCCAGAAAATCGATGGTGCGTTCACTCAGGGGCACCCGATAGTATCGGATCAGGTTCTGGGCGAGCTTTTCGGCACTGGCACCAAGATCCTTTTCGACGGCACTGGCGAGGGCTTCGCCCATAGTCGCTTTGGTCTTGGCGCTCATGCCGGGCTCAATAATGGCCAGGCTGCTGGCGTTGGCGCTTTCGATGGCTCTCTGAATCTGGGGGTCATGCAGGTGGATGAAAGGGTCCAGAATGGTAGCCAGTTCGATCGCCAGTTCGCGGGCTCGGATTTCGGTCAGGTCCTTGATGCCAGAGGGAAGGGATGACTCGCCTCTCTGACTGTCCCGCCTCAGGCGGGACTCCCGCAGGAAGTTCTCCAGGTGGTTGGCCACTTCTACCTTGGTATCGTCGTCCAGTGCAATGGTCTGTTCAGAGATCACCAGGCTTCGTTTCAGGTTTTCGTTCTGGCTATCCTGATAGTTGGCCGAAAGCTCCTGCCAGTTTTTCAGAGCTTTTTTCAGACGATTGCTGTCTCTGCCCAGTTTCAGGTAAGCCCGGTGGGCTTCGTTATAGAGCTGCAGGGCTTTGTCGAACTGTTGTCGTTTGATTTGCAGTTCCATAACGTACTTGCTGGTATTACGGGTAAGATCCCGGGCAGAGCGCAATTGCAGACTCAGGTTGTTCAGAGCGGTAATGGCGGAATTCAACAGAATCTGGCTGCTGAGGCCATTTCCGGAAATGACTTCGGTCTGGGTGTCGAGGCTGTTGAGCCAGGTGGTCAGAGCCTTAAGTCGTGAGTAGACCCTGGCACGACTGATACGGAAGTCATTCCGTTCCTGCTCCAGTTTGTCGAGGGTTTTTGCCAAACCCCAGCTGCCGGTGTATTCGATCTTGAGGTAGGAGATTTCCCTGCCGCAGATCAGCTCAAAGCAGAGTGTCAGCATTTCCTCAACGTCGTGCAGGGTCATCAACTCGTCATTATCACGCTCACTGGCGGTCAGGATTCGCTCAATGAAGAGGGCTTCTCTTGGCAGCCCTTCATGAGGGCGGGTGACGATACCATTTAGACGGTTCTTCAGGGCTTCGGCAGCTCTGGGGTGATGTTCTTTCAATGACTGGTAGACCTGATCCCTGGTTTCGGCAGCGGCTTCCACCAGGTCGCGCATGCGGTGATAGAGTCCTGCCCGGCGGAAAATCTCTATCTGTTCTGCCTGGCGTGCCAGTGTTGCATCACCTGTCAGGTCTTCGACCGCAGTGGAGACCCATTCCGGACCCAGGTCCAGTTTTCTCAGCAGGATACCTGCCGCATGTATTCGCCTGGCGTCTTCTGTCATGTTGCGCTGGGCGAGGTCGCGCACCATGTAAATCAGCTCGGGAATCCGATCGATTACACTCAGCAGGTTGTTGCGGTCATTCTCCACCTTGCGACCATGGGTCATGCTGTAAAGCAGTCTTGTGGCAATGCCGAGAAAAATGGCAACGATGGAATAGCCGATGAAATACAGTGTCCGGTCCAGGGGCATCCGGGTTCCATAGCCAATGTAATAACCTGCGGAGGCTGCCAGCAAGGTCACCGGGCCTGCTGTCCAGGCGTTCTGCAGTATGGTGATGCTCCATGGCTCGGTGTGTGGCGCACGGGCCACTTTTTCCAGCCAGCGCAGGTCGCGCTCTTCCAGGTGCAGGTCGTTGTCTGGGGATTTAGCTCTACGAAACCAGGGCAGGCGGGCCATCTTCTGAGGAATTCACAGGTCAGTTGGTTGAAGTTTTTTATTTTATATTTGTCTATAAACTGTGAAATATATGTATTAACCCGGAAATTTCATAAAGTGTCGAGCTTCTCGCTCTGCTATTTTTTCGGCTGGCACATTTTGTCGGCATATTCATGCTTATTGCATGCTCATGATGAGTTCTAGACAGCGTCGACAAAATGTTGTCATGGCGGAAAAAGAGCTAGTGAGAAGTCGACGAGCGATCTTCGTTTATTTTCGTACACATCAAAAATCGAACATTGCAGTGTTTCCGCAGCCTTCAGCTTGGTCAAAGCGGCTTTATGAATTTTCCGGGTTAGTACCATTTCAACCAGTATATGAATTCGACGGTCAGGTATCCTGGCTGATGCTCATGTCCTTCATGGCGTTCTTGAGCAGTTCGAAAGTAGCCTCATCCACCACCTGCACTCCTGAACCGGCTCTCTGCCAGGCTTCAACCCGCTGTCGCAACCGGCCAGGATTGATGGTATCCGCTTCCTGGTATAAGCGGCGGCTCCGGCTGGTCAGCTGTTCGGAGCGGTGGAGACTGGCTTCCATGCCTGAGAGGTGCGCAGCAGTACTGACCAGTGATGCCAGGCTTTTCTTTTCTTCACTGGACATTCTGGAGGTATCAAATGTCGCGCTGCCGATAGTTTTTCGGTCAACCCGCTTTCTGGTCAGTTTGAAGATTCCACTGGCTATATGTCCCCATCCCTGGTTAATGAGGCTCTGGCAACTGTCCTGTGATTGCAAAAGCCTCATATGGTCGACCATGGTCTTGCAGCACCAGGCCCGGGTCTGGTCTATCCGTGCTGAGTAGAGGCTTTTGCCGAATTTCTGTTCCAGTTGATTCAGGGCGGTTTCGGCGGCAGTGAAGTCCAGCTCTCGAATGCTGTCGTTAGCCGCTTTCATCTGGCGCCAGAACCCCCCAGCCAGGCTGGCCTCTCTTGTTGCCTTTTCTGACATCTTTCCGCCAGCGGGGGGAAGGGCTGGACGGGCTTTCGTCTTAGGTTGGTGAGCTGGAAGCTCAGGTTGTTGCTGCTCTTTGCTTACTGTTTTTTCTGCGACAGGCTCAATGGTGTCTGGCCGTTTTGTGGCAGCTGCCACAGTCTCAGCAGGTGGTGCCTCCAGGCCAGTCTGAACCGTGTTTTCCATCATAGTCTCGCAGAACTCGGCCATGACTACGCAGTGTTGCTCATCTGCAGCAAGCCCCCTTCTGGACAGCAGCTGGTAGGCCTGCTGATAATATGCGGCCGCCACGCCCCAGAGAGAACCCTGATCTGGGGCCTTTGCCACTACCATCTCTGCAGCTTTGATATATCCGGCAGCAGCGCCTGCTGCACCTGCCTGCAGGTAATATTTCAGGGCTTGAGCCTGGTTGCCCTGCCTGAAGTGGCGGAAGCGGTCGCCAAGCGCCAGCAGGGAGGGGGGGTGCTGATGCATACTGGCGACCAGCTCAAGTTCCTCTACAAAGGGTGTCATTGCTTTCTGTTTCAACAGGCAGAGCCCCTTCAGGAAGGCGCCACTGGCTTCACTGATGCGTTTCAGGCACTCAGCATTGACGGCCGCTGCCTGGGGATCCCTGTGCAGGTCAATACCGACAAGGTGTCTGAGACAGTCTCGTGCCCAGTATACCTGAGATGCCGATTGTGCCATGGCGGTCAGCAGCTGGTTGGCCCGGTGGTCCCGTGCTGACAACTGGAGCAGTCTACCCAGGTTGCAGGTCAGTGGCGGCTTAACGGGTTCTTTGCCTCCAGCATGGGCTATCCGGGTCAGCTCCAGGATATCAATCTGGTGCTCTCTGGGCATTCCCATAAATGTCACCAATGCTCCGAATTGCTCATGATCCTTCATGGCCTCGAAGATGATATTCCAGTCGCTTTGTGCCATCCCTTTTTGCATAAACCAGTCTGCAAAGGGGCGAAAACTGGCAGACTTCCTGAGGAAGAGCTGCTCGAATGAAAGTTGCTTCATTTGCTGCCACTGCCCGGCAATTTCTTCCAGAATCCCTGGGCCGTGTTGCTGATAGAGCAAAGCGAGGGGCATTGACATGTCACTCGCTATGAAGCTGGCAAGATACTCAAGTGTTTCTACGGCTTCTTTTAGTGACTCAGTGCTCTGTTTTTTACTGAGCGTTGCCAGGTAGGTGCGTATTTTTTCCAGAGCCAGCGGGTAGTTACGGGAGCGTTCGGCGATGGGTAGAAAGGGCGACCAGATCCCGGCCATGATCTCGGCAATAGGGAGTTGTTTGCTGTAGAGGCTGGCTTCTTCAAGTTTGCCGGCAGCTTTGTTGCGAGAGAGGCTGGTACTGATGTTCACCAGGGTGTCCCATGCCTGCCCCGGGTTACAGAAAGTCCGGTATTCTTCCACCAAACCCATGCGAACCAGCATCATCTCCCAGCTGGCGGTCAGGTTATCACAATCCATGCACTGGCGCAGGCTCTCCATGGCTTCAGCCGTTTCACCGCTGACGTGGTGCAGGGTGAACCAGGCATAATGCAGTGCTGCAGCATACCGCTTGTCCGTCTGCGGTGTAAGATCCAGCCGGGCTCTCTGCAGATAGGGCCGTGCTTCCCCTGTAAGGCCACAGAGAGCCAGGTGATAGCCAGTAGCTGAATTGAGTTCGTTGCGTTCTCGAAGCTGATCAGCTGAGAGGCCAGGCTTTGCCTTACGTTTTCTTGAGGAGGAGGCTGCTTCTGACTGTTTTGCCAGTCTGGCCAGTTTCTGGTCTGTCCTGGCCCGCGAGTCGAGAACTTCCTTTCTTCTGCCCGGGGAGAGGTCAAGCTCTACTTCGAACCAGTCAGTCACAGGCCGGCCTTTATTGCTTTGGGACACCCTTCGTTGGTCAATTGACTGAGGTTCTTGCCTTGACTGCAAGTATTCGGGTGTTTTTCGGGGGATTTCAGCCCGGCCAGGGGCAGGCTCGGAAGCCTCTGCTTCTTTCTTCTGCTTAATCTCTGGTGATTGTATGACTTGGGATAAGCCCTTGCTCTTGGCGCCACCGGGTTCCATGACCAGTAATCATCCTGAAGGTATTTCCATACATATCATCGACCAGACGGTGGCTGTGCTTGACGATTTGATGGGGTATCAAGCCCAAGGGGCGTGAACAACACCGGGAGCCTGCCAGTTGCGGTTAGTGCGACAGCAGGCGGAAATCCTGGCAGGAAGGGGCGCGGGCGACACGGTTCTTGCCTTCCCGTTTAGCGTCATAGAGCGCCTGGTCGGCTTCATTCAGCAGCTTGTCCAGACTGTTATTATGGTTCCCTGAAGCGGCAACGCCAATGCTGATAGTGATGGGAACTGGTCCGCCGTCGTACAGGGCGACGGTTCTGCGGATGCGTTCGGCGATTTGAGTCGCCTGCCAGGCGGAGGTTTCAGGTAACAGGATGACAAACTCCTCACCCCCGTAACGGGCCAGCAGATCCTGCTGGCGCAGATCCTCCCGGCAACGTTTGGCAATGTCTGCGAGAACCCTGTCTCCGGCAGAATGGCCAAAGCGGTCATTGATCTGTTTGAAGTCATCAATATCCAGGAACATCAGGCAGCACTGGCTGGCAGGTTCTTCATTGACCTGGCTGACAACAGGCTCCGCCTCACGGGTAAAAGCCCTTCGGTTCAGCGCTCCGGTGAGAGGATCCAGGCTGGCCTGTAACTGCCAGAATCGGGTCTGCTCGCTGGCCTGGTAGAGTGCCCGGGCATGGCTGCAGATATCACAGGCTTGCTGCCACTTGCCGGTTTGCCGGTGACTTCGACCGGGAGCCAGGATCAGTAAAGTGTGCTGGTCACTGTCGCGGTTCAGAAGGAAAGCCCAGTAATGAATGCCCCGTTGATTCTGCAGATGGATACGGTCTTCAGTACCGGCTGCAATAATGTCCTGCAGGCTGTCTTCCAGGACGGGAATCTGGCTCTCGAACAGCTGGGCGGCTTTAGGGTAGTGGCTGGTGATAGACCACTGACTGTTGCTTTGCTGGACAATCAAGGCTGGCATGCCGGGCAGTACGGCATCCATGGTCGTCAGAACCCGGTCACGGATAGTTTCGTCCGTGAGTGATTCAGAGGCAGTCTGCAGGTGCTTACGGAGAGCCGAATCAAATATACGACGTCTGTCATTGTGACTGCTGACGACATTGATGGCCATGGCCTGGCGGTGTTTCTGCTGGCGGTTAATCCAGTAAAGGCCGGTTAAAAACAGACCATGTACGCTGAAGAGTATGGTCTCTGCCCCTGTGGGTACAGCTCTCGGCCAGGGAGCTGTCGTCCAGGTGATGGCAAGGCAGATTGTTATCACCAGGAGCAGCGGCAGAGCCAGTCGAACTGCTGTTACCCCCTGCAACAGGCAGAACAGCAGGGTGCCGGTGAGTAACAGCGCTGATAACAGCAGTAGCGAAAAGCCAGCATCAATCAGCACAGATGACGAACTGTTCAGAAGACCATGGCTGAATATCAACCCTGCGGCCAGGAAATTCATCCAGACCAGCACCCTGTCGGTGACAGGGGTGTAGAGAGGCAGCAGGGCCAGGTTTTTGTAACAGGCCAGGGCTGAGATAATGACCACTGCCGACATCGAAAGCACCCAGTGCCCAGGGTCACCTGCCCAGGAAATATAACGGAAGATATCGCCCTGCCACATCAGCAACAGCATGTTGGTGGCCAGCAAGTGGCCGGTAAGCACTAGGTAGCCGTGGTTCCGGGTTATAATAGTGATGATGCCTGTCACCACCAGGAACAGTACCAGGAGGCTCTGAAAGGACGCGGCTATGCCTCTGGACTTGTACTCATTCAGGGTGTAGAGCGCTTCCGGCCATAACTCCGGGGCCAGCCTGTTTGGTTGTGTTGTGCTGGCGCGGATATAGATCGTCTGGTTTTTGCCTGCCTTCAGGTTCAGTTCAAGAATGCGGGGGTCCTTGGTGGTGACATTGTGCTGCTGGCCCAGGGCGTACAGCCTGAAGCCGGCGCCTGTGGGCAGGAAAACATCGAGCCGGGAGAAGGGAACACGGCGGAAAACCAACAGCCAGCCGTCGTTCAGATCGCTGTTCAGTTTCAGGTTCAGGCGATACCACAGCTCCTTGCCCTGGACATCCGAAGTGGATTGAAACAGCTCTTCAGGGGGCGTGGTTTTTACCAGATAGGAACTGAGGCCAAGGGATTTTTCAGGGACGGCCAGGGCTGTTTTGGCGAATGACGCCAGAGGCAGTGACAACAACAGCATCACAGCAAGCATTATTCCTGCTGTGTCGGCGAGTGTTTTGGAGATAGCCGGATGAACCTGCAAGGCAGGATCGCCTCCCTTTTTTATTTTTCTTCCCTGGTGCCTGCCTTGGAGGAGTTTTCACTCTCATTGGGGCAGGTCTCTGATCTTCGCGCAAAAGACTAGCGCATGACAGTGATTGTGACACAGCTGCCCCGCAGTTAGAAGCATGGTAGCCCTACAGGTCAGGAGGGAAGCGAACGGAAGTTTGCTTTAGCGAAGTTTACTCGTTCCTCAATTGGCATGTTCCAGTTCGGCAGAGCCTCAATCTTTTCAAGACGGGGCTGAATGCCACTGCCATTGGCGATCTGGATGGCAAGACCCGGGCGGGCGTTCAATTCCAGTATTTGCGGGCCGAGATTCTTGTCCAGAACCATATCAACCCCCAGATAGCCGAGGCCGGTCATGCCGTAGCAGGCGGCAGTAAGCTTCAGCAGACGATCCCAGTGCGGAACCCGGAGACTGTCAAAGTTATGCTGGGTGTCCGGGTGAATTCGAATCGGCTTGTCGAACTGGACCGCTCTGAGGCTTTTTCCCGTGGCAACGTCCAGTCCTACGCCCACTGCGCCCTGGTGCAGATTTGCCTTCCCGTCCGAAGCCCGTGTGGCCAGCCTGAGCATGGCCATCACAGGAAAGCCCCGGAAGACAATCATGCGGATATCCGGGACGCCTTCAAAGCTGTAGTCATCAAAGACCGGGTCTGCCTGGATCAGGCTTTCTATCATGGCGACATCGGACTTGCCACCGAGGGAATAGAGGCCGCCGAGGATATTGGATACATGTCGGTTGACGTCTTCAAACTCCAGGGTTTCGCCGCTGGCTTTCACGTACCGGTCACCGTCGCGCCCGGTGATGACCAGTATTCCCTTGCCGCCGCTGCCCTGCGCCGGCTTGATCACAAAACTCTCGTGAGCCTCCAGCAATCCGTCAAGATTTTTGATGTCGTACTGATAGGAGACAACGCCTAACAATTTGGGAACGTCCACTCCAGCCTTTTCCGCCATGTGTTTGGTGGTGAGTTTGTTGTCCACCATGGGTAGCAGCTTCCTGGGGTTGTACTTGATGACGTAGTCCAGGTTGCGGCTGTTCATGCTGAGAATTCCGGCCTCCCGCAGGCGGCCGGGACTGGTGAAACTCCCAATAAAGTTTTTCAGGGCCTTCATGGTCAGCTCTCCGCTCTTTCCACAAGCGGCTTGAAGCGGCGCAGCTCAAGCAACCGGTAGCCCGTGTACTGGCCCAGCATCAGTGTGACACCCAGTACCGCCAGCAGCAGTTCCGGGAAATTGAAGGTCAGATGCT
The DNA here is from genome assembly GCA_051008495.1 of Endozoicomonas sp. Taxonomy (GTDB): domain Bacteria; phylum Pseudomonadota; class Gammaproteobacteria; order Pseudomonadales; family Endozoicomonadaceae; genus Endozoicomonas_A. The sequence goes on from JBPCXN010000096.1 coordinate 12,704, forward strand.
CAACAGTGGGGTTGGACATGAACAGGTAGCTGATGGTGGCCACCAGGAGACTGCCGAAGCCTTCAATCAGAACGTCCTTGGGGCCCTCTTCTTCCCAGAGAATGGACATCCGTTCGATGGTCCAGGCCAGGATGATCATCGGGAAGAAGGTGACCGTCAGGGCCTGGGTGATCCCCAGTTTCCAGCTGAATATACTCATGACGCCCATGATGCCAATCACGACGATCATGACCGCAGCCAGTCGCGCCACAAGGAGCATGTTGAGCTGGCTCAGGATCGAGCGAAGCCACAGGCCAATGGAAACAATGGTGATAAAAATAACCAGCCCGGGTATCAGCTGGGTTTCCAGGAAGGCTACGGCGATCAGTACCGGCATGAATGTGCCTGATGTACGCAGTCCCACCAGGATTCTCATAACCAGTACCACCAGGGTGCCGATGGGCACCAGAAGGATGCTCTTGAAGGCGTTCTGCACTTCCAGTGGCAGGGCGTATATGGAAAAGTCGATCAGGGTGGCTTCGTCAGCCCTGGAAGTGCGAATGGCCATGTCCCGGGCTGGTACTGCCTGGGAAATCATGGAGAACCTCACCCTGGAGTTTCGTCCACCCATAACGTCCAGCAGCGATTTGCCGCCCCGCTGCCAGAGGAAAAAATTGTCAGGGTTTCCAGACCGGCCGGTTTCCGGGTCAAACATCAGCCAGCCGCTGTCGGTCAGCACCTCCAGCATGTCCACCATGGGCTGACGACGGCGGCCGTCTTCCAGGTACAGCCCCCGAACCAGGCGTACCGGAATATCCGCCATCTCCAGCAGACGAATCAGCATCCTGGTGCGGTTCCCACGGCTGTCGGCCATCCCCAGCAGCATATTGGTGTTCTGGCCCGGACTGTCCGCAGTGAACTCCGAGATCAGGGTTCCGGCAAAACTTTTGGCGTCTGCGGATTTTTCCGTCACCTGCCTGACCAGGCTTTCTGCGGCTGTCTGGTAGGGTTGAGGGAGTGACTGCCTGACAGAACCGTAACCATTTTCCGGATCAGCCTCGCTGTCTGTAGCCGGCGGGGCAGTGATTTCAGGATACAGCTGAACCTTGTAGAACAGGCTCTGGTTGCCACTGGCTTCGCGAATGCTCCATTCAGCCCTTCTCTGGCCCTGTTCTTCAAACTGGTTGATGCCGAAGCCAGGTGAGGCAAAGGACTCGTCCAGGATACGTACGCCGCTCTGGTTATCTGGCAGGGTCAGCGTCGCCTTGGCGGGGCCGTCTTCAGCGGTAAACTCAATCTGCGCTTCTATGCTCCAGAGTGTGGTGGTTTCACCCCTGACCAGGGGAAAACCCAGAACAAAATGCTTGTAGAGCGTCAGGCCCATGCCCGCGGCTATAAAAAATACCACGGCCAGGCTGAGTTGAAATCGGCCTTTCATTGATGACCTCTCGGGGTGCTCAGTGTGTTAAGAGCTTTGTCGGCAATGTATTCCTGGCTGACGTCAACCAGGGCCGCTTCTTTCAGGAAACGTTCGGCAATCAGAACCGGATAATCGTATTCGCTGCGATCCCTGAGGCTGAACTCGGTTGGTTTGAAGATATTGCCCAGCTTTACGGACATTGTCACAACGGGGCGCTCTTCGGACTCAAGCTCGCCGTGACGTTTGATCTCAACCATCCGGGTAATGGGCAGCTCGATTATCGCTGCTTCACTGTCCGAGGCAAGCTTGAAACGAACCCATTGTTTGCCGCCTTTGTCAAAAGTTTCCAGGTCCCGGGCATCCAGGGAAGATGTGAGCGCGCCGGTATCAATACGGGCTTTGAATGATTTTTCGGAGTTATCTAACCGGACGCTTTCCAGGGCACCAAGAAGCTCAAGTCCGTTGACGTCTACCTGCTTTTCGACAACAGGCTTGGCGGTCTTATACTCCTCCGGGGTTACCTGGCGAGTGATAGTTTCCAGGGGCCGTTCCACGGCAATGCCTTTCTTGCTGACATCAGCAACGGCCATGTCCTGCAGGAAATCACGCCCGATCAGCAGAGGGTAGGTGTAACGGGTTCGGTCGTTCAGGGAGACATCCAGTTGCTGGGTGATATTGCCGATGCGCACGGTCAGACCTACCACCAGTCGCTCCTGAGGTTCACTGTCCGGGCGCTTGATCAGGATGCTGTCTTTGATCGGCAGCTCCATTGGCACTGCATCCCTGTTAGTCCTGTGCAGTTCAAACTGTACCCACTTCCGGCCATCCCGCTCGAAGCGCTGGAGGTTACGGGCGTCAATAGAGGTTCTGGTGGCGCCGGTGTCAATCTTGGCTTCCAGCTCCAGGTCGAAATCCGGCAGGTAGCCTGTTTCCGCCAGTCCTACCAGCAGTTTGCCGTTGATGAAAGTAGGCGTCTGAATCACGGTCTGGCGCAGGGTGACCCTGGATTGCTCTTCCTGTTCGGTTTTTTTGTCCTGATCCATCGGTCCCACTAATACAGCTCTTTCAAGCTGCAGCTCAGTGGGTTTCAGACCTTTCGGGGGCGTCGCGGGAGTGGTAAGTACCTGGCAGCCGGTCAGGCTGGTTACGGCCAGTAGAACTGCGGGTATTGCCGGGATACGGATCATGGATGAATACTGCTTTTCAGGACATGTTATAAAGTGATGACCGTAAGGAACGGTCGTAGCTGCGCGAGCTTACTTGATGACAATCAGCTTGCCAATTGCGACCTGCCGAAGTTTCGGACCGACGGCTTTCGCCAGTCGGCAGACGACAGCGCAACCCGGTCATGCAGCATGGATTTTCTCTCAGTAGCAGGGTGCTTCTGAGAGCATTAACCATTGACCCGGCAAACTGCGAAGCAGTCGCTCAGTCTACAGGCAAGACAGATGGAATCAGGCTTGGTCTTCCTGGTACGCGTCGGGCCAGAACAGCTTTCCGGCAAGGGTGGTGATCACTGCACAGGCCAGAGTCGGCGCCAGCCAGCTGATATTGTGCTGGTAGCCGGGGAGAATGCTGAACGGGCTGGTGATGCTCATGATGACCGGGTGATCGATGCTTTTGATGGCGTCAACAGCGCTGAGCAACAGAGCGACTGCCAGGGTTGAGCGATACACCAGCGTCGGGTTCGGGAACAGCCTTCGGGCCAGGCCGAGCAGGATCAGGACGATGCAGACCGGATACAGAATCAGCAGTACCGGTATGAACAGCTCGATGATCTGGTTAAGGCCCAGGTTGGCGAAAAACATGCAGGTGATACTGATCAGGGAAACCAGCACCTGGTAGTTCAGCTTCCGGGAGAGGCTGCTAAAGTATTCCCCGGCAGCAGTGATGCAGCCAATGGCCGTTGTCAGGCAGGCGAGTGTGACTACAGCTGCCAGCAGCAGACTGCCGAAGGTACCGAACAGGGTTTCAACGTAGGCTGCCAGAATCTGGCCGCCGTTTTCCGGGTTCGAAACAATACTGCCGCTGGTGGCACCCAGGTAAAACAGGGAAAGATACACCAGCGCCAGACCGGTTGCGGCAATACAGCCAGTCACCACGCTGTGGCGAAACAGCGCCCGGGTCGAGGTGATGCCGTGGGATCGCAGGTTGGTGATGATGACAACGCCAAACATCAGGGCGGCCAGGGCATCCATGGTCATATACCCCTCCAGGAAACCGGTGATAAAGGCATTGTCCTGATAGGCACCGACTGGTGCGCCTACCTCTCCCAGGGGTAACAGAATGGGGGCGATACCCAGCACGACCAGGAGGGCTATGAGGGCCGGTGTAATGATTTTGCCGACGGATTCCAGCAGCTTTCCGGGCCGAAGGCTCAGATACCATGAGGCGCCGAAAAACAGCAGGCTGAAGACGAAGCGGCTTATCGCTCCGGCCTGGTCAAGAAAAGGAATGATGCCGATTTCATAGGCCACCATGCCGGTTCTGGGGACGGCATAGAGAGGGCCGATGATGAGAAAGATGCTGCTGCCCATGAAAATCACCAGCCCCATGGGCAGTTCCCGGGTGATTTCATTGAAGCCTCCGCCGACCTGGGAAATGACCACCACACCCAGCAGCGGCAGGCCTACACCGGTCAGAAGAAAGCCTGCAGCGGCGAGCCAGACGTCGGTTCCCGCCATCATTCCGGCCAAGGGGGGGAAAATCAGATTGCCAGCGCCCAGAAACATGGCGAAGACCATGAAACCCATTCCGATAATATTCTGCAGGCTTAATCTCTGTTTCATCGTATTCTGCCGGTTAGCGGGCCGTTACAAAAAAGTTTAGTATGGACGCTAATTTCAAAAGTGGTAGCCAGTACTGCCATCACCTGCCGTTTCCGGAGCCAGAGTGGAAACAGGCTACTCTCTGGTTGTTGCCGGGCGTACCTGTTTTTTTTCATTTATACGGGTTAGACGGCAATTCTTATCACAGGTTCCCGGCGCCCTTCCTCGTTACTCAGCCTGACAGGGCCAAATTCCTCGGCAGCTGCGACAACTATTCTTGAAAAGCCTTTAGTAGGGTGTATTTCGTAACCGTTCAAACCACAGGCAGCAGATTGTGAAATCTTTAGGCTTCGTTCAGCAATTCTTGCGAAATCCCTTGCAGACTGGCGCCATCGTGGCATCAGGGTCGGGTTTGTGTCAGCAGCTGGTGCAGGCTGCTCGTGTGGCCGATGCCAGGACCATTCTTGAGTTTGGCACGGGCACAGGGGCGGTGACGGAAGAAATTTGCCGCAGGAAAAGGGCGGACGCCTCGCTGATCGGCTTTGAGATCAACAGACGGTTCGCCGAGGCCGCGCGGCGGCGTTGTCCCGATGCCGAAGTGATCAGTGGCTGTGTCACCAGCGCCGTGCGGGTTCTGAGGGAAAGGCGTATCCATTATTGTGACAGTGTCGTCTGTGGCCTGCCCTGGGCGGCCTTCTCCAGCCTGATGCAGGACCGTTTCCTGGGGGCGGCCCTGACGGTTCTTCGAAGGGAAGGGTATTTTGCTACATTTGCCTATGTGCACGGTCTGGCTCTACCTGCCGGTCGGCAATTCAATACCAGATTGCAGCAGTCGTTCAGGCTCGTGGACAGAACAGAAGTAATCTGGGGCAATATTCCTCCTGCTGTTGTCTATATCGCTCAGAAATAGCCAAGGTTGCCAGGTTCTTTAGACGTTGTGTGGTGCATAGCTGTTCAGAAAGGAAAAGCAGTTTGACGCTGCCGCTTTTCCCGACCGGCAATTAACGGTCTTCCGTCGTCTCATGCTCCGGGGTTGAGCACAGGTCATTATGTGGCCGGTCTCCGACAATCTGCTGGAAGGCCTGCTGTGTCAGATGAATCAGGGTTTCATGATCACCGGCTTCAAGGTAAATGTCCGGAACCTGCCCGAGCCGGTTATCCCAGACTATGTCAATGTCATAAGCCTGTCCTATGGGAGGAATGGCGCCGTTCTGGCAATCCCGGAAGTGACTGTTGACTTCCTGTTCGGTAGCCAGTTTGACGGAGGTGTCGGTCAACTTGCTGACCCTTCTGACCTGCACCCGGTTGGAAGCAGGGATGATGGCCATCAGGTAGTTGTCTATGGAATCTTTGAGAATCACCGCCTTGGCGATATTGGACAGGGGCACCTGGGCGGCTATGGCGCTTTGTACGGAGCTGTGACTGGGCGGGTGCTGTAAGGTATCAAAACTGATCTGTTCCCGGCTGAGGAAATCGTTAACACTCTGTGCAATAGTCATGGCAGGGGCCTCTGCTGATTCCAGCTGGAATCCATCATTCAGAAACATGGGCCCAATTATAGACGGCGAAGGTTCTTCGATAGGCATTTAACAACATTACTTTCAAGATTTTTTATACCTGACATCAGGCTATTTGCTAAGCTCAGGCCAGTATTATTGCTTGGTCATATTTTCATGTGGTCAAAGAATTTCAGGCCAGTTCTGTCCATGCTAGCCTGTGCGGCTTCTTCTGCTTCACTCTGTCCAATGACTGCAGCGGCTCTCGATTTGAACGACAGCCAACCTATATATTACCAGTGGCGACAGGCCAGCAAAGACTCCAATCGCTCTGTTTATTCTCTGTATCTTGATGGTTACAAACAGACTCCTTGCCGTATTCTGTTCACCGACTGTGAGAATCAGCACTCTTCTCCAATGGGGTACGTCGTCCAGGAAGGGGGGGGTGAGCAGTGCCTGTTGATTGCAGCCATTACAAACAGCTTCAAGAAAGATTTGTCAGTGACTGACAGTGTCTGCCATGACGATTGCGATTACCCCTGTGAACTGATCGGTGTGTTACGGGCCACAGGCGTCCAGATTGGGGGCTATTCTATTTACTTTACGATCAGTCCCGAGTTTGAGAGGCTGACAGCCGACCAGGATGCCGACCAGGAGGGTGTCGTTTCAGAGGAGCTGAAGGGCGATCTGTTCAAATCGGTCAGCATTCCAATGCCAGTTCCTACCGGCATTGATCTGGACAAATCGATTCAGAATTTTGATGATTTGAAAGTTATTCTCAATAGGCCAGAGCTGTTTTTTGCCTGTCAGCAGAATATCACACAGTGTCCGCCGGCAATAGGGGATTATCAGGATGGGGAGTGTCCATCGGGTACCGTGATAGGATGCCCGGTCGACACCCCCTTATGCGGATCTCTGGTAAGCATCTGCACAGGCTGTCCCGAAGGGCAATACCGCAATGCATTCTATCAGGGCTCTTCGCGTCGAGTTTGCTCCGATGCGTCGGTTTGTCAACTCCCGTTCGTGGCCGCCTATGGCCATACGGCGCAATACGATACGGTCTGCGACTGCGCAAACTCGTTGCGCTATCAGTTGCAGAAGCCTGTCGCCATAAAAGAGCGATTCGTTGTCAATGTGACAGGTATTTTCAAGGAACCAGCGGAATCACCCTTTCCAGCTAATTACGTTCTGGCTCCCGAGATTAAAGCGTATGACTTCTTCTGTCTGGCTTATTCGTCTTCCTGCCTGACCACGGATGACCAGGGGATACAGCGGGTGGGGCTGGCTTTTAACATTAGTGAGGGTGAGAGTGGTTGTTATTATTACGCAGGTAATGAAAATGGCAGTATTACAATCCAGTCAAAACCCATGCAGCACCTATCCAGTATCGTGCTGGCGACAAGCGCTCCAGGTGTTGCTACTCCGTCCCCGGTGGTTTCGTTGCTGATACAGAGCAGCTCTGAGGGCTTGTACAGCCTGTATTCGCTGGGTGAAATACCCTCAACCCGTTTCGCGGACGAGACCCTGATGACCTCCGATTCAGTACAACAGACGTCAGAAATGGTGGATGGGTTTGCCGTCAGCAGCGAACAGTCAACGCCTGTGCAGTCCTCTAGCGTAGAACTTGTTACCATGTCGTCAGGTGATGTTGTTGTCCTGGCTGTCTCAACTGGGGCTGTAGTGGGGATTATTGCCGGTTCAGTTGTTCTTGTGGGAATATCTGTTGCTGTGATTTATCACTTGCGTAAAGCGCGCTTAGCTACTGTCAGTAGAACCGTAACTCAAGGAGGCAATGGAAAAGAAATTGCGGACATGGCTCTTCAGAGCGAAGGTGGTGCGGATCCTTTCTATGAAGTTGTCGGTGGAGTGTTGGACAATATCCTTACAACAGACAACCCGGCCTATCAATGGGTTAAACCGGCAAGTGGTCCATGAATCCGTTGTGACTCAATCCTGCTTCCCGTTCACAGCCAGCCTTTTCGCTTGAAAAAGACGTAAGTCCCGACGGCGCTGGTCAGCATCATAATCAATGCCAGTGGGTAACCCCAGGTAGACGTCAGTTCCGGCATCACAGCAAAGTTCATACCGTAAATACTGGCGATCAGGGTGGGGGGCAGAAACATGACGGCCGCTACCGAGAAGATCTTGATGATGTTGTTCTGTTCCAGGTTGATGAAGCCCATGGTGGCTTCCATCAGGAAGTTGATCTTGTCGAACAGGAAGGCCGAGTGAGGTGTCAGGGAATCAATATCCCGGAGGATGTCCCGGATCTGGTCTTTCTGGCCCTCGTCGAGGCTTTTATTGCAGGTTCTCAGGATGTAGCGAAGGCAGCGCTGGCTGTCCAGAAGGTTCAGTCGTACCTTGCCGTTGATATCTTCCTGGAGAGTGATGCTTCTCAGCTGTTCATCAACATCGGTATCGCCTTCAGATAATGCCTGCTGGCTGGCCTCTTCCAGCTTCTCATAGATCTCTTCCAGAGTGTCGGCGAGAAACTCTACCTTGGCGTCAAACAGGGCAATGATAATGTCCAGGGGGGTTCGCGCCTTAATATGCTGGATTTTCAGGTAGTTCCTCATCAGCCGGAAAAGCGCCGTTGGCTCGTCCTGGAGTGTCACCAGCAGGTCATCCCTCAGGTTGAAGGCGATATTGATATTACGCAGATCCTGCCCTGACTGGTGCGGGAAAATCGAGCGTATATGAACACCGGAGTCACTTTCAAAAAAACGCGAGGAGACCTCCAGTTCATGAAGCTCGTCATCTTCGTAAAAACCCGGGCAGTGTTCGTTCAGCCAGCCGTTTTCTCCCTCTTCCATCTCCACCAGGTCGAGCCACAGAGTGTGATCCGGTACCGGGCTGTCGATATTGATGCGGCTGATGCAGTAGTTGTCGCTGTCACGGTGGTAGGCGTTGATCATCTACAGATTTCCAAAAGCTTGGTTCTTCTTCGAGTTCTGCGGCAGTGACTCTGGGCAGGTGTTCTGACGTTTTTTCTGATGTCGGCTCATGCCCCGGTGCCTGCTTCACTGCGCTGGTATTGTCGCACGTATCCCGTTGCTTTTGCTAACGGCTGTCTCCCGCCCGGTGTTCAAGTGAATTCAATGTTTGCAGATAAAGAGGACTGGGACTCATGGACGAACAGTCAGGCTTGGGCCTGGGGGAAGAAAAAAATGACTAAAACACGGATGCTTAGCAGGTCTTTGCTTGCTGTGGCAATGGCAACCAGTGTCGGAGTTGTTCAGGCCAAAGTGGTTTTGGAGGAGTCATTCACTTTGAATAGTGGTGCCAGAATCGAGGCTGGCATAAATGACACTTCTGCGATTGAGATCAAGAGTGGGGCTTCCGCCAGTACCCTGACGATCAATGGTGAGGTGCGGGTTCCATCCACCAGTACCAAGGCTGTAGCTGGGGTGCAATACCTGGGCAGTAATACCGGTTTTTCCCTGCGGCAGGGCTCTACAGGAAGGATTCACGTTTATGGCAATACCGACGGTATCCTGATCAGTGATAACTACCCCAATACCCCTTCAGGGGCAGCACTGACCAGGTTTGGATTTATGGAGCTGTATGGCAGGGTTGTTGCCCAGGATGGTGTTGCGATTCGACTGAAAGATCCTGCAGATGGGACTCTCAGCCTTGGTGACAGTTCCATACTGAGAGGTTCCAAGGCCATCGTGGCTGAAGAGCTGGGTGGTCTGACGAATCAATCGCTTATTACTTCCGCAGGCATTGTCGAAGGAACCAGTGGCATTGCCATTGACTTTTCAGCGGCAAACAACCGTCTGAACCTGACTGTGCTGGGGGGCATAATAAACGGGGCTATCATAGGTACCACGGAAACTGGCGAAGAGGACACGCTGGTGATTAAGGGTGGTGTGATCAATGGCAATATCCTGGATTTTGAAAAAGTCTCCAGCAAAACTTTTGATGGCCCCAGGGGTAATACGCCGTTGCTGGCCTCCGCACCATTCTTCAAGGGCAATATCCGCAGAACCGATGGCGGGAAGACCCAGCTTAACGTCGAGTCAGACTTGAAGCTTGGGGGAGATGAAACTCAGACTCTGGATGTTGATTATACCCAGTCGGCGGATTCTGAGCTGCTGATCAAACTTTCGGATGACGCGGCGGATGAGCCGCAGGTGGTCATAACCGGGAATGCCGAATTCCAAGATGGAGCCACTATAAAAGTGGCAATGGATGAAGAGGATTTTGCTGCACAGGCAGTTGCTTTCAAGGAATATCAGGCCATTCGGGTTGAAGGTGATCTTTCGGGGGAATCGGTACTGGATGTCCGCAGCAGTATCCTTGCTGAAGCTGAGATTAACCGGGACGGTGACAAGGTGATTGATATCCGGGTGCGCCCCAGACCGGTTGAGGTGGTGCGAAGCCTTACCCTTGAGGCGGGTGGTGGTTCCAGCTCCGGTATTGCCATTGAAACACTGCTTGATGACACCCTTTCGATCCTGCAGCAGGAAAAAACCAATCCAGGTTCTGTTGCTTCAGACAGGCTCGCTTCGGCTCGAAAAATCTATGAGACAGTTTCTGAGATTATTAATCCGGAAGAATTAAGGAAGATGGCAAGAGGCAGTCGCATCAATAATGCCGACACCACTCAGCAGTCCAATGTCATTCTTGGCTCTGTTACTGTGAATCAGATTTCCGGGAGGATGGAATCCGTCAGGAACTATGGGCGCTCCTTTGGTGATGACCTGTCGGGTGAAGGGCTCTGGATGCAGTTTCTGCGTGCCGACGCCAGCCAGGAAGATTCAACCAATGATACCGGGGACAAGATTTTTGGCTTTGATTCCGACGTAGACGGGGTCTCTTTTGGTTATGAACGAACCTATGACAATAGTGCTGGCGATGTTCTTTATGGTGGTGCTTTGACCATGGTCAGTGCCACGACCAGCAAGCATGAATCGAGCGATGCATCGAAGATCAAGAACTATCAGGTGAGTTTTTACAGCTCCTGGAATAATCGTGGCTGGTATGTCGATGGCATTTTTAATTACGGTCGCAGCCAGCATGAGCGGCAGCGCTACGTGAATGGCATCCTCGATACTGCTATTGAAGCGAATTTTGACAGCAGTCATTACGGTTTGATGCTGTTGTCTGGAAAACAGATGCAGTATGGCAGCCTGGAGTGGCAGCCAATTGTCGGTTTCAACTACACCCGGGTGGACAGTGACGGTTACAGCGAAGAGGATCCGTTCCAGAGCGGTTTCGCCCAGGCTGTTGATGACCAGGCATATCAGAAGCTTGAGCTTGGGCTGGGGGTTGAGATCAGCAGAAGCTTTCAGTGGCGCAAGGGGACTATTGAACCTTCAGCCAGGCTCATGGCTTGGCATGACTTCAAGGGGGAGCAGGTTGAAACGACCTCCCGCTACCTGTTTGGTTCCCAGGCATATACGGTAAAGGGGGCTGACCCGGTCAGGGACAGTTACCAGGCCTCTCTCAACCTGAATTACCGCTACGGAAACAACATGGCTTTCCTGCTGGGCTATGAGCGCAATCAGAAGTCCGGCTATGAAAGCGATAACTACTTCTTCAGACTGAAGTATGATTTCTGATAGTCATATGGACTGCCTTGAAGGCCGCAGATAGTGCGGCCTTTTTTATGGGCGTGACAGAGTATTCTGGACAGAGTCACGGGTCAGATGGTGGAGGGGTTGACCGGATAAGGTCATGTGTCGATGCCCGCTGCAGTACCTGGGTAAGGGTGTCACAGATCAGCTGGCCTTTCTCAGGATCGCTGATAGGGTTCTGGTCTGCGTCGGTAATAAAGAAGCTGTCTTCCACTTTTTCACCGAAAGTGGCGATCTTGGCGTTATGGACATTGAGCTTCAGCTGCATGAAGGTTCTGCCAATCCTGGCCAATAGGCCGGGGCGGTCTGTCGCCGTAATTTCCAGCAGTGTTCTGCGACTTCCAGGCAGGTTACTGATCAGTACTTCCGGCGGGCTGGAGAAATGTCTCAGCTGCCTTGGTGTGCGACGACTGATGAGTTCAGGGAAATCTCCCGGTGAGGACAGAATGGCCTGAAGGTGGTTCTGTATCTGCCTGATCCGGTCGGGATTGTTGCCGATGGCTGAACCATCCTCCTCAAGCACCGTATAGGTATCCAGGCTGAAGTGATCACTGGATGTGATGATCTTTGCGTCCTGAATGCTAAGGTGCAGCTGATCCAGAGCAGCAACAGAAGCGGCAAAAAGGTTTTCCTGGTCGGTGGTGTAGACGAAAACCCGTGAGCCGCCATGATCTGCTTCGTCATCGGTCTCGCCGATCAGAATCAATGGACTTTCACTGTCGTGCTCAAGAATGGCGCTGGCGTGCCATGCAATTTCCTTTGGTTCGTGCCTGGAAAAATATTCATCGTCCAGTTTTTGCCAGAGAGCTGTGACCTGCTCTTCAGAAATACTCCGGGTATCATGCAGTTTTCTTGACTGCTCCTTGGTTTCTAACACCAGGTCACCTGAATCAGGTAAATGATCGATGTCGCTTTCCAGCATCCGGCGCGTCAGGCCATAAAGCTGCTGCAGCAATGATGAGCGCCAGCCATTCCAGAGTTCAGGGTTGGTGGCATTGATATCCGCTACGGTCAGCAGATAGAGGTGATTCAGGCTCTTGATATTACCAACCCTGCGAGCGAACGCCTGTATCACTTCAGGGTCGGACAGGTCCTGCTTCTGTGCCGTGACTGACAGGGTGAGGTGCTCCCTGACCAGCCAGACTATCAGCCTTGTATCTTCAGGTTTGAGACCGTGCCGGCGGCAGAAGAACTCTGCATCCACAGCGCCCAGCTGCGAATGGTCACCGCCCCGGCCTTTACCAATGTCGTGATAGAGCGCGGCTATATAGAGAAGCTCCGGCTTTTTGATTTCCTTCAGAATCCTTGACGCAACGGGGTAGCGCCCGGCGTTTTCTTTGTACGCGAAGCTTCTAAGATGCTTGATCAGCAGCAGTGTGTGGATATCAACGGTGTGGATGTGAAACAGGTCAAACTGCATCTGTCCGATGATTCGGCCAAATTCCGGCAGGTAGCGTCCCAGAATGCCATAACGTGCCAGACGGCGCAGGTTGGCGGTCAGACCGTAGGGGGCCTGCAACAATTTCAAAAACAGGCTGCTGCAGCGAGGGTCCTTGCGGAAAGTGCTGTCTATGAGGTGTCGGTAATCCCTGAGCAGGCGGATGGTTTTGGCCCTGGGACCAAGAATGTCCGGGTTGCGGGTCATCAGTACGAACATTTCCAGTATGGCCGGAGGGTGTTCGGCAAAGACCCGGTCATGCACGGTTTCTATATAGTTATTGCAGACTTGGAATCGCTCATTGATTGGCGTCACAACCTGAAGCTCACCTGAGTTTAGGATGTCGTCGTCGAAGTGCTGCAGCAGCAGGTCTTTCAGCTGGGCGACGATCAGGACCGTGCGGAAGTAGCTTTGCATGAACTGTTCTACTGCCAGTGAGCCTTCGTGGTCTTTGTAGCCAAATTGTTCTGCCAGAGTGCGCTGGTGATCAAACAGTAGGCGATCTTCGCAGCGGCCTGCCAGGCTGTGCAGGGCCCAGCGTATGCGCCAGAGGAATGTCCGGCAGCGCTGCAGCTGCTGGTATTCGGTGCTGGAAAGGAAGTGCAGATCCACCAGTTCGGCAGGGTCGTGAGTGTTATAATATCGGCGGGCCACCCAGCCCAGCATATGCAGGTCTCGTATGCCTCCTGGTGAGCCCTTGATGTTGGGCTCCAGGTTCGATTCCGAACCGTCGTATTTTTTGTGGCGTGCCTTCTGCTCTTCAAACTTGGCCTGCAGGTATTTCCTGCTGGGCCACATGTGGGCAATGTCGATGCGTTCCTGCAGGTCTTCATAAAGCCGGTTCGGGCCTGAGAGTGTGCGGGATTCAATCAGGTTGGTAATAATGGTCAGGTCTTCCCTGGCCTGGGCTGCACTCTCGTCCAGGGAGCGGACACTGGAACCGACTTTCAGGCCGATATCCCAGAGCAGGGTCAGGAACTGTTCGATATTGTCCTGGTGCGCCCTGTAGTTGCCTTCTGCAAGAAGAATCAGGATATCTATGTCTGAACCCGGGTGCAGCTCTCCCCGGCCATAACCTCCCACCGCCAGTACACTGATCTCTGGGCCCTGGCTCCAGTCCAGGTGTTCCCAGGCCAGGGTCAGGACCTGGTCAATAAGCCAGGCTCTTGTCTGTACCAGTGTTTCTATGTCGACTTCTTCCTGGAACCATTTTTCCAGCTTCTCAGTGGCATCCTTCAGCGTGCGTTTATAGGCTGGAATAGGGCTGCGGGACAGCGTCAGGTCAGCCCGAAACTGGCTTTTGTCGAACAGGGTTTTCTTGAAGTCGACAGGAATGGCTTGGGCGAGGCTTTCTGTGTTCATGGTCGCAGAGGCTCAGTCATGAAATAGTTGTTATAGGGCGCCGTTTTTCCCGGCGACGGTCACTGTGTGGCGACCCGTTTTTCACCGCAAAGGCACGCGCAGTCTGGAGAATGCTGCCGTGGCTTTGTGGCTCTGAAAGACGGCCCTCTGTACTACTAGGAGCCTGTCGGACTTAAGGCAATTTCATGGAAAGCTCAAGTCCGACAGGCTCCTAGAGGGCAGTTGAAAATTCTGGTAGTCCGGTAGCTTACGCTGTTGGGAAGATCTCTTCCTTTCTGAGTGTCAGAATGTCCACCCCGTCAGCAGTCACCAGAATGGTGTGTTCCCACTGCGCGGAAGGCCGGGGCTTGGGTTTGTCAATGGTTACTGCTGTCCAGCCATCCCGGAGCAGACGGGTGCCTTTCTTGCCGGCATTGATCATGGGCTCGATGGTGAATGTCATCCCTTCCTGCAGGACATAGTCGTTCTTGTCGCCGTAGCCTTCGTAATGGAGCACCTGCGGATCTTCGTGGAACACTTTGCCAATGCCGTGGCCGCAGTATTCCTCGACAACACTGAAATGGTTGGCGTGGGCGTGGCGGGCAATGACCCGGCCAATATCACTGAGCCTGGCTCCCGGCTTGACCTGCTGGATACCTTTGTAGAGGCACTCCTGGGTGACCTTGATCAGGTTCTGCAGAAAGGGCTGTACCTCGCCGACCATGAACATCTTGCTGGTGTCGCCGTGGTACCCATCTTTTATGACGGTGACATCAATGTTGAGAATGTCGCCCTTTTTCAGAGCCTTTTCATTGGGGATGCCGTGGCAAACTACATGGTTGACCGAGGTGCAGATGGACTTCGGGAAGCCCGGGCGACCCGGTGCGGCACCATAGTGCAGAGGTGCAGGAATGGCTTCCTGGACGTTGACGATGTAGTCATGACAGAGTCTGTCCAGCTCTTCCGTGGTAACTCCCGGTTTGACGTGGGGGGTAATCATTTCCAGTACTTCGGCCGCCAGTCGGCCGGCTACCCGCATTTTGGCAATATCTTCAGGAGTTTTAATCGTTACATTCATGTTTCTGTGTTTTGGCCCCGTAACGGGGTGACGCTCTTGTCTGTGTTGCAGGGATTCTACCAGAAGTATGTACGCTTTGCGGTAACTTACTATGCCGTAGCTATATGGCAAAGGTTTCCGATGCCGGGAATATATGGTATAAATCGTCGGCTTCCTATGGTGTGTCGAAAGATTACCTGTGGAAAGTATATTTTTTTATTGATTATAGAACTCACATACACCGTCACATGGTTCAGGGTGCCCGGTTCGGGTGTGTACTGCGTACACATCAGGCAGGGTCGAATTCATGGGGTGTGTGGAGGCCTAACCCTTTATCAGGAGAATTTCATGGCTCAAGCCGCTCACAACGTGACAATGCGCGACATGCTCAAGGCGGGCGTGCACTTCGGTCACCAGACCCGTTTCTGGAACCCAAAGATGAACAAGTTCATCTTTGGTGCCCGCAACAAGATTCATATTATCAACCTTGAGCACACCATGCCTGCTTTCACCGAAGCTATGGATTTTATCCGTAAGCTGGCTGAAGGCAAGAACAAGGTGATGTTTGTCGGCACCAAGCGCGCTGCGGGTAAGATCATCCGTGAAGAAGCCGCTCGTTGCAGTATGCCTTTCGTAGCCCACCGCTGGCTCGGCGGGATGCTGACCAACTACAAGACCATTCGTCAGTCCGTACGTCGTCTGCGTGACCTGGAATCCCAGGCTGAAGACGGTACTTTCGAGAAGCTGACCAAGAAAGAAGCCCTGATGCGTCGTCGTGATCTGGACAAACTGGATCGCAGCCTCGGCGGTATCAAGGAAATGGGTGGTCTGCCAGACGCATTGTTCGTTATCGACGTTGAGCACGAGCGCATCGCTATCCAGGAAGCCAACAAGCTGGGCATCCCTGTCATCGGTATCGTTGACACCAACTCCAGCCCGGAAGGCGTAGACTACGTTATCCCTGGTAACGACGATGCCATTCGCGCCATTCAGCTGTACATCAAGGCTGCTGCCGATGTCATCACTGAAGGTCGCGCTGCTGCCAATACTGGTGCTGAAGACGAGTTTGTAGAAGTAGAAGCTGCTGAAGAAGCTCCGGTAGTTGCTGCAGAAGCTCCGGTAGTTGCTGCAGAAGCTCCGGTAGTTGCTGAAGAAGCTCCAGTAGTTGCTGAAGAAGCTCCGGTAGTTGCTGAAGAAGCTCCGGTAGTTGCTGAAGAAGCTCCAGTAGTTGCTGAAGCTGCTGCTGAAGGCGACAAGGAAACTAAGGAAGCTTAATTTCCTTGTTGTCAGAAGAAGGGGGCTCTGCCCCCTTTTTTCAGATATAAGATAACCATTTTTTCCTGTCTGGAGACTGGCAAGAAGGATGGTCAGTCAGGTGATCGGGTTATATAGGGTGATCACTCTTTACCGGCCGGGTTCTGACTGAGCGGGTTTCTGTCTGGCTCCGGAACAGGGTACGACTGAATATTTGCGAGAGGAACCAACCATGGCAGCAATTTCTGCAGCACTGGTAAAGGAACTGCGTGAGCGCACAGGCCTGGGCATGATGGAATGCAAAAGGGCTCTGAAGGCTTCCGATGGTGATATCGAAAAAGCCATTGAAGAGCTGCGCAAGTCTGGTCAGGCAAAAGCCGCCAAGAAAGCTGGCCGCACCGCCGCTGAAGGTGTGGTAATGAACAAAGTCGGCGCTGGCTTCGGCGTGATGCTGGAAGTTAACAGTGAAACTGACTTCGTTGCCCGCGACGAAAACTTCCTGGGCTATGTTCAGAAAGTCCTGGACGTTGCTTTCGAGCGCAAAGAATCCAACGTTGAGGCCCTGATGGCTGGTGAGCTGGAAGAAGCGCGCCTGGCCCTGGTGCAGAAAATCGGTGAGAACGTCAGCGTTCGTCGTATCCAGATCGTTGAAGGTGGTGTTATCGGCTCTTACGTTCACGGTAACCAGCGTATCTCTGTCCTGGTAGCCCAGGAAGGTGGTGAAGAGGAGCTGGCCCGCGATATCGCCATGCACGTTGCCGCTGTTAACCCTCAGGTGGTTAACAAGGAAGACATGCCGGCTGAGCTGGTAGAGAAAGAGAAGGAAATCTTCAAGGCTCAGGCCGAACAGTCTGGCAAGCCTGCTGAGATCATCGAGAAAATGATCGGCGGCCGCATCAACAAGTTTCTGGCCGAAAGTAGCCTGGTTGAGCAGCCTTTCGTCAAGGATCCTGATGTCAAGGTTGGTGCCCTGGTGAAGAAAGCCGGTGCCAGCATCTCCAGCTTCGTCCGCTTCGAAGTGGGTGAAGGCATCGAGAAGGAAGAAGTAGACTTCGCTGCTGAAGTTCGCGCCCAGGCTGGGCTCTAACAGCTAGAAGCTGCAGGCTGGACGTGCTAGCTTGAGACCTTGTAGACAGGGCTCAGGGTGGCAATGACAAGTTCCAGTCCAATCGCACCCGGTTCATTCCCTGGGAGCCTGACCGGGAATAGCGGTCGAGATTACTCTTTATGGCAAGAGTCAGTAGAACGAGTCAGATTTTTCGTTGGATTTGCGCGAATAGTTGACCTATTTAATCAAATTCGACGGAGCTGTCTAGAACGCTCATGGCCCGTTCTTTCTGGATTTTAGACCGACCCGTCTATTCCCGGTCAGGCTCCCAGGCTGGGTGTCTCTTCGCCAATCTCAGATTCGGAAGCTGAAAATGCCGGCAAATGAACGACAACCGAAATACAAGCGCATCCTGCTAAAGCTCAGTGGTGAGGCCCTCCAGGGCGATGGAGAGTTCGGCATTGATCCCAGTGTGCTGGATCGCATGGCCCTCGAGATAGGCCAGCTGGTTGGTATTGGTGTTCAGGTGGGGATCGTTATCGGCGGCGGCAACCTTTTCCGCGGTGCCGAACTCAGTGCTGCCGGCCTTGACCGGGTAACCGGCGACCATATGGGCATGCTGGCGACAGTGATGAACGCCCTGGCCATGCGTGACGCCCTTGAGCGCTCCAATATCAACACCCGTGTTATGTCTTCCATTCCCATGAGCGGTGTCGTTGAACATTACGACCACCGTCGTGCAGTTCGCTACCTGGGTGGTGGCGATGTCGTGATTTTTTCCGCCGGTACCGGCAATCCGTTTTTTACCACCGATTCAGCTGCCTGCCTGCGTGGGATTGAAGTCAGTGCCGACGCAGTGCTGAAGGCGACCAAGGTCGATGGTATCTACGACAAGGATCCTGTAAAGCACGCTGATGCTGTCAAGTTTGACCACCTGACCTATGACGAAGTGCTGGATCGCAAGCTTTCGGTTATGGACCTCACTGCTATCTGCCTGGTACGTGACCAGAATATGCCGCTGAGGGTGTTCAACATGAACAGGCCCGGCGCATTGCTGAACGTTGTGGTAGGTGCCAATGAAGGAACTCTTGTGACAGGGGACGATAAATGATTAACGAGATCAAAGAAGACGCACAGGAACGCATGGGGAAAAGTGTAGACTCCCTGAATCATGCGTTTGCCAAGATTCGCACCGGTCGTGCTCATTCCAGCCTGCTGGACGGCATCAAGGTCTCTTACTACGGCTCCGATACACCGCTGAGCCAGATGGCCAACATTACCACTGAAGACGCCCGTACCCTGGCGGTCAGGGTCTGGGAAAGGTCCATGGTGCCTGAGATCGAGAAGGCGATCATGAAGTCTGATCTGGGTCTGAACCCATCCACTGCCGGTGAGGTGATTCGTATTCCTCTGCCGCCACTGACAGAGGAAACCCGTAAAGGCTATACCCGTCAGGCCCGTGCAGAAGCTGAGAGCGCCAAGGTCGCCATCCGAAATATCCGCCGCGACGCCCTGGCCGATATCAAGGAACTGGAAAAAGAAAAAGAGATCAGTGAAGACGACGAGCGTCGTGCCCAGGACGAAGTGCAGAAAATCACTGATCGTTTTGTCGCCGAGGTGGACAGAAGTCTGGCTGCCAAAGAAAGTGATTTGATGGAAGTCTGATCAACTGCTGATTGATCATCATCATCCCAGCCTGCAGGAGCTTGCTTTTTCATCAGGGCTCCTGCAGGGTTTTCATAGAGTGTTTACATTCCTCTCAATTGTCCAAAACAGCAGATAGTTCATGGTCAATATTTTGCGAAGGGAAAATGGCGGTATACAGGGAATTCCGCTCGAGAAGCTGCCCCGTCATGTGGCCATAATTCTGGATGGCAACAACCGCTGGGCGAAAAAACGCCGTCTGCCCGGACTGGCAGGTCACAGGGCCGGTGTTAACGCCGTAAGAACTATTGTCGAGGCCTGTGGTGACTACGGCATCGATGTGTTGACCCTGTTCGCCTTCAGCAGTGAGAACTGGAACCGTCCACAAAAAGAAGTGGATGGCCTGATGGAGCTGTTTCTGCGAGCTCTGCGCCGGGAAACCAAGAAGCTCAAACGTAACAATATCCGTCTCAAGGTCATTGGCGATATCTCTGATTTCAGCCCCGCGATTCAACAGCATATTATTGAAGCGGAACAGGCGACGGCGGACGATGCCAAGGTCACGCTGATTATCGCCGCCAATTATGGCGGGATGTGGGATATCAGTCAGGCGACCAGGAAGATTGCCCGTAAGGTTGAATCTGGTGAGCTGTCGTCTGACCAGGTGAATGAGACGGTCATAGAACAACACCTTTCAACAGCCGGCCTGCCTGCACCCGATCTGCTGATTCGCACCAGTGGTGAACAGCGAATCAGTAACTTCCTGCTGTGGCAGTGCGCCTACAGCGAATTCTATTTTACCGACACCCTGTGGCCGGATTTCGACCGTGGGGAATTCCATAAAGCGCTCCTGGATTACGAGGGTCGCCAGCGACGGTTTGGCAAGACCAGCGAGCAGGTGGAGGCTGAGACTACGTGTTAAAACAACGGATTATTACCGCGCTGTTCCTGGCGCCCCTGGCGCTGGCGGGTGTTATCTTCCTTCCCCCTGCTGCTTTCTCTCTGTTTGTCGCTATCATTGTCATGCTGGGTGCCTGGGAGTGGGCGAACCTGGCAGGTTTCGAGCAAAACCCCATGAGAATCGGCTTTGCCCTGACTGTCGGCGTGGTGTGCTGGCTGGCCAGTTCCCTGCCGGCCCTGCTGGTGCTTGGGAGCGCTGCGCTCTGGTGGCTTGCTGCCCTGTATCTGGTCAAGGCTTATCCAGCGTCGACGAAATTCTGTCAGAGCAGGATTGTGCGACTGCTGATGGGTATGCTGACTCTGGTTCCTGCGTGGTTTGCCATGGTTCAACTGAAACTGCACGATGGTCAGGGTTTGAGTATAATCCTGGTGTTGCTGCTGGTCTGGGCGGCGGATGTCGGGGCGTATTTTTCCGGCAAGAGCCTTGGCCGGCACAAGCTGGCCGCCAATGTCAGCCCGAAAAAAACCATAGAAGGCTTGGTGGGTGGTCTGATCCTGTCGCTGCTGGTGGCCGGCGCGGTCGGAATCTATTTTGAGTTTAGTTTTGCCCGGGGGCTGGGTCTGCTGCTGCTGACGGTCATGGTCGGGCTGGTATCGGTTCTGGGCGACCTTTTCGAGAGCCTTCTTAAGCGTGAACGCGGCATCAAGGACAGCAGTAAGCTGTTACCTGGCCATGGTGGTATTCTGGACCGGATTGACAGCCTGACCGCTGCCATTCCGGTTTTTACACTGGCGCTGGTCGCAAGCGGGAGCTAAGCCATGCAGCAGATTTGTGTGCTGGGGTCCACGGGCTCCATCGGTAAAAGTACACTGGATGTCGTGGCGCGTAACAGTGATCGCTACAGAGTGCGCTCTCTGGCAGCCTGTCGCAGCCACGACCAGATGCTGGCGCAGATCAGGCAGTTTGAACCTGAATATGCCGTCATGTCCGATGCCGGGGTGGCGGACCAGCTAAGGTTGTCGGTCGCCAGCGAAGGTTTGAAAACCGAGGTGCTCGGTGGCTCCAGGGCTGTAGCTCAGGTGGCCGCTGACTCCGGTGTTGATGTCGTCATGGCGGCTATCGTCGGAGCAGCGGGATTGCTGCCAACATTGGCCGCGGTAAAGGCGGGTAAAAAAGTCCTGCTGGCCAACAAGGAGGCGCTGGTGATGACCGGCGCCCTGTTTATGGACTCTGTCAGGGAGTCCGGTGCCCAGTTGTTGCCTATCGACAGTGAGCATAATGCGATTTTTCAGTGCCTGCCTCATGGCTATCGGGAAGGTCTCGATAAGGTCGGGGTGCGCAGGATTCTTCTGACAGCCTCCGGCGGACCGTTTCGGGACGCTCCGGTTGAAACCCTGTTCTCGGTCACACCTGAGCAAGCCTGCGCCCATCCAAACTGGAGTATGGGCCGGAAGATCTCTGTGGACTCCGCCACTATGATGAACAAGGGGCTGGAGTTTATCGAGGCATGCTGGCTCTTTGGTGCGGAACCCCGCCAGGTGGAAGTGGTTATTCACCCGCAGAGCATTATTCACTCGCTGGTGGACTATGACGATGGCTCGGTTCTGGCTCAGATGGGTAATCCGGATATGAGAACGCCGATTGCCCACGCACTAGCCTGGCCCGAGCGGATTGCCTCCGGCGTTAGTCCTCTTTCTCTGACGGACGTTGGTCGCCTGGACTTTCAGGAGCCCTGCATGCAGCGCTTTCGCTGCCTGAAGCTTGCTCAGCAGGCTGCAACTACTGGTGGTACCGCTGCGGCATTGCTCAACGCTGCCAATGAAGAGGCGGTTGAAGCGTTCCTGGGCAAAGGCTTACGATTTGACCGGATCCCAGAGGTGATTGATTCCACTCTGCAGGCTCTGCAGATTCACAGTGCCGGGGATCTGGAGCAGGTTCTTGATGCTGACCGTCAGGCCAGGAGTCATGCCCAGGGCCAGATTCAGCGCTGGGGCAAAATTGCCTAGCTGTAATGGGGGGGATCAGAAAAAGGTATGGCAAGTCTAGCTTTTTTCTGGACGAAAGCATTGAGTTAAGGGAAGGTTATGACAGGCAAGGTGCCAAGAAAAGCAGGCTCTGAAGTCTGCGTTCGGGAGGTTTAACAGCGCAATCATGATTCTGGGAACATTACAGACGGTTCTGGCATTCGTCGTGACCCTGGGTATTCTGGTGAGTATCCATGAGTACGGCCATTTCTGGATGGCGCGGCGTTGTGGCGTCAAGGTTCTGCGCTTTTCCGTGGGCTTTGGCAAGCCACTGTGGCGCTGGACGGACAAACTGGGCACGGAATTCGTTGTGGCTGCCATTCCTCTGGGCGGCTACGTCAAGATGCTGGACGAGCGTGAAGCGCCGGTGCCGGAAGAACAGCGACATGAGTCGTTCAATGACAAGCCCGTGCTGTCGCGTATAGGTATTGTCGCAGCAGGCCCTCTGGCCAATTTCTTTCTGGCGCTCATTGCTCTCTGGCTTATGTATATGCTGGGGATCAAGACAGTGGTGCCGCAGGTTGGCCGGGTGATTGCTGACTCCCCTGCAGCCGTTGCCGGTCTCCGACCAGGTGATGAAGTCGTGAGTATCGATGGGGAGGCAACTTCGGGTTGGCAGCAGGTCAATATGGAGCTCATCTCTGCCATTGGTGAGTCAAGAAATATTGCTGTCCAGGTGCGCAGCGGAGAGCCCGGACGACTGCCGGTGGGTGCTGTCACAGAGAAACAGCTGCAGGTTCGTGACTGGCTGGTGGGGGATGACATGCCCGATCCGGTCAAGGCGCTGGGTATTGAACCTTTCTCTCCCGTGATTCCTGCCAGAATCGGCGAGCTGGCCAGTGGCGGGGCTGCCGAGCAGGCCGGACTGGAAAGCGGCGACCTGATTCTCAGTGCCAACGGTGTTGAGGTTGCCGACTGGATGGCCTGGGTGCAGATGATCCGGGAAAATGCCGGCAACAGCCTGCAGGTTGAGCTTGAGCGGGCAGGACGCAGAATGAGTCTTGAGCTGGTGCCTGGAAGCAGAGAGCACCAGGGGCGACAGATTGGTTATATCGGTGCCGGAGTGCAATCCGTTTCCTGGCCCGAAGATCTGCTCCGGAACCTGCAGTACAACCCGCTGTCGGCAATGGCTCATGCAGCAGATACCACCTGGTCCCTGACCAGCATGACATTTGAGTCATTATGGAAGATGGTCGCCGGCCTGGTGTCAGTGAAAAACTTGAGCGGGCCGATAACCATTGCTAAAGTGGCTGGCGCGTCTTTGCAATCGGGCCTGGAGAACTTTCTCTATTTCCTGGCCATGCTCAGTGTCAGTCTCGGGGTTTTGAACCTGTTGCCGATTCCTGTGCTTGACGGTGGACACCTGTTGTATTATCTGGTGGAACTGGTCAGAGGCAAGCCTCTGTCCGAGAAAATCCAGATGGTAGGTCTAAAGATTGGGGTAACCCTGGTGGTGGGTGTCATGATGCTGGCATTGTACAATGATTTAAGTCGGTTATTCTGATGCGTAAAACCAGGGTAAAAAATGAACACGGACTAAGAACGGATTCCATGAAGCGATCATTGTTGTCTTTGCTGATTGGCTCAATGGCCTATGCGTCAGGCGCAAACGCGTTTGTCGTTTCAGACATCCGGATTGATGGCCTGCAGCGGGTTTCAGCCGGGACAGTATTTAACTCATTGCCCATTGAGGTGGGTGATGATGTTCAGGCAAGGGAAGTGTCGGACGCAGCCAAGGTGCTGTTCCGAACCGGTTATTTCAAAGATATCGACATGGGGCGCGACGGTGATGTCCTGGTTGTCTCTGTCGTTGAACGCCCTTCCATCAGCGAGATTGAGTTCAAGGGCAATAAGGCCATCAAGACCGATGACCTTAAAAGAGGCCTGGCCCAGTCCGGACTGGAGGAAGGAGAGATCTTTCAGCAGGCGACCCTTGAAGCCATCAGGCTCGAACTTGAGCGCCAGTACGTGTCCCAGGGGCGCTACGGCGCCAGTATTGCTGCCGAGGTTGAAGCTCAGCCGCGCAACAGGGTCAAGCTGACGATCAATGTCAAGGAAGGCAAGGTCGCCACGATCCGCCATATCAATGTGGTGGGTAATACAGTCTTTCCCCAGGAAGATGTACTCGACCTGTTTGAGCTGAAGGAAACCGGCATGTTTTCCTTCTTCGGTTCCAGCGATAAATACTCCCGGGAGAAACTCTCCGGTGACCTTGAACGGCTTCGTTCCTACTACCTTGACCGGGGCTACATCAATTTTGCGATCTCCTCCACCCAGGTCTCCATCAGCCCGGACAAGCAAAGCGTTTACATCACAGTAAACGTCAATGAAGGGGATAAGTATACGGTCAAGGATGTCAGGCTGGCCGGTGATCTGCAGATACCCCAGGAAGAAGCTGAAGCTTTGCTGCTGGCTCGTCCTGAGCAGGTATTCTCCCGCAAGATCATTACCACGACAGAAGAAATTCTCAGCCGCAGGCTGGGTAATGAAGGCTACACCTTTGCCAACGTCACGGGTATTCCTACCCCTGATCATGAAAACAAAACCGTTGACCTGACCTTCTTTGTCGATCCCGGCAAGCGGGCTTATGTCCGTCGCATCAACTTCTCCGGGAACACAAAGACCGACAGTGAAGTGCTCCGTCGTGAAATGCGTCAAATGGAAGGGGCGTCAGCCAATACTCAGCAGATTGAGCAGTCCAAGGTTCGCCTTGAGCGACTGGGCTTTTTTAAAGAGGTCAACGTTGAAACACCGCCAGTGCCGGGCACCAGCGATCAGATTGATGTCAACTATACCGTTGAAGAACAGCCTTCAGGCAGTATTACCGCCAGTGTCGGTTTCTCCCAGTCAGACGGTCTGCTGCTGGGTGGTTCCATCAGCCAGAACAACTTCCTGGGGACGGGTAACAGGGTTTCCATCGGTCTGAACAAGAGTGATGTAAGTCAGCTTTACAACTTCAGCTTCATGGACCCTTACTTTACAGCGGATGGCGTCAGTCGAGGCTTTGGACTGTATTACCGCTCATACGATTATGAAGATTCAGATATCTCCAGCTATGCTGCCGATACCTGGGGTGCGGATGTGCGTTTCGGTTACCCGATCTCTGAAACCCAGTCGATCAGTTTCAGTGCCGGCGTGGAAGGCACAAAGCTGCAGACCGGCAGGGATACGCCTGATTATATTCTTGACTACATCAAGAACGAGGGTGATCAGTTTACCAACGCCAAGGCTACGCTCGGCTGGTCTGAATCCGAATTGAACCGTGGCTTGTTGCCAACCCGTGGCTATTCCCAGAGTGCTTCGGCCCAGGTGACAATCCCGGGCTCTTCGGTGACTTTCTATAAGCTCATTTACCGTGGGCAGTACTTCCAGCCTATCACCCAGAGCCTGACCGGGCGTCTCTCTACCCGGGTTGGTTACATGGGCGCTTATGGTGACACAAACGATGTGCCATTCTTTGAGCACTTCTATGCAGGTGGTTTCGGCTCCGTCCGCGGTTACAAGGATAATACCCTTGGTCCCAAGGCTCTCAGAAAGAACAGGGGCAGTGACTATAACTCCATTGGTGGTGACTTTGTCTTCGAGGGCACTGCTGAAATTATTTTCCCACTGCCCTTTGTAAAGGACCAGCGTTCTCTGCGAACCAGTGTCTTCTTTGACTTTGGTAACGTCTACGATACCAGCTGCAGCACCAGTGCTGATGTGGTTGACTGTACGAAGCCTGATCTCAGCGAACTTCGCTACAGTACCGGTCTTGGTCTGACCTGGATCACGCCGCTGGGGCCGCTGACCTTCAGTCTCGCCAAGGCGCTTAATGCCAAGGGTGAGGACGAAACCCAGGTATTCCAGTTCTCTCTGGGTACTCCTTTCTGATAGCGGGGCGAGCCAGGCTCGCCCCTATCTTCTTCCCCCTTTTGCCAGGTTTGTCATAATGATGCAGCTGTATTGCCTGGAGGCTGTTGCTGTATCCGGGTGAAAGTGTGCAATTTCACGGGTAAAAAGGTGCGGTATCGAATCTTTTCATTATAATAACCCTCTGCTTTGATCCCCGCTGTACTTTGATCGCCGCCACAGGAGGTGATCGGGGCAGTGATGGAAGTGATATGTAAATCAGGAGATGAGATTTGAAACAGATCAGGCTGGCCTTTCTGGCATTGATTATGCTGGCGCCTTTTGCCCATGCTGCAACGAAAATTGCTGTGGTCGATTCCGACATGGTTTTGCGTGAGTCCGATGCCGGCAAGCGCTATATCCAGGAAGAAGAGAAGAAATACGCCCCCAGGATCAAGCTACTGCAGGGCCTGCAAGAAGAGCTTCAAACCCTTGAGGAGTCCTTGAAAAAAGACGCTCCCATGCTGAGCCAGGGCGAGATCGAAAATCGTCAGCTGGCGATGAAGCGTAAATATGAGGATCTGCAGCTGCAGGACCGCCAGATGCGTATGGAGCGCTCCCGTTCGGTTCAGGCCGAGATGAGCAAGCTGCAGCCAAAGGTTCAGAAAGCGATCGATGAAGTGTCAGCTGAACTCGGCTACGACATGACGCTTGAGCGTGGTGTGGTTCGCTATGTCAAGTCTACCTCTGACATTACCCGTCCAGTCATCGAACGCATGAATAAGCTGAAGTAATTCATGAAGCAGTCTCACGTGTACACCCTGTCCGAACTGGCGGACAGGGTTGGTGCCGAACTCCGGGGCGACCCTGCGAAGCGGGTCATGGGGCTGAATAGCCTGCAGGATGCCAGCGACAGCGAACTGAGCTTTCTGGCGAATCCGGCCTATGCCCGATACCTGCAGGACTCTGACGCCGGCGCTGTGATCCTTGCTCCTGGCCAGGCTGATGGTTACCAGGGCAATGTCCTGCTTCTGGATAACCCTTACCTTGGTTATGCCGCGCTCTCGCATTTGTTCGAGACGGATCGGGGGCAGATTCAGGGTATTCACAGCAGTGCCACTGTGCACTCTTCATCTGCAATCCATGAAACAGCGGCCATTGGATCCAATGTTGTTGTCGAAGCCGGAGTTCAGATTGCCGAGGGTGTAAGAGTCGACAGTGGCGCCGTTATCGGTCATGACACCATCATTGGCCGTGACAGCCATATCTGCCGTAATGCCACGCTTTGTCACAGTGTTGTGCTGGGCGAAAGGGTGATTATCCATGCCAATGCCGTGATTGGTGCCGATGGCTTTGGTAATGCTCACTCGGAAGGCCGCTGGCACAAGATTGCCCAGTTGGGCGGCGTGATCATTGGCAATGATGTTGAGATTGGCTCCTGCACCTGCATAGATCGTGGAGCGCTGGGTAATACGGTTATAGGCGACGGGGCGCGTCTGGATAACCTGATTCAGATTGCGCACAATGTTGTCATTGGCAGGAATACCGCTATTGCGGCCAACGTCGGCATCTCCGGTAGCACCCGTATCGGCGACAACTGCACCATTGCCGGGGCGGCTGGCTTTGCCGGACATATCACTGTTGCCGATAACGTTCATATTGGCGGTATGGCCATGGTGACCCGGTCTATAAAGGAATCCGGGGCTTACGCTTCAGGCACCGGCCTGATGGAAGCCCGTGACTGGCGTAAAAACGCTATTCGTTTCCGTCAGCTGGATGATCTGGCCAGGCGCGTGAAGAGCCTGGAAAAAGGGCAGTGATGCCGTTGTAATCGATAGCTTGTTTCTGGTTCCGTAAAAAGGCTGGTTATCCAGCCTTTTTTTAACGGTCTTGACAGGGGGGTGTTGCTCCACTGATGGCAGTGACTTTCATTCATATTCAATAACACTGAGTTGATAATTCATGATTACGATTGAGGAAATCAGGGAAATCCTGCCTCACCGTTACCCGTTTCTGTTGGTGGATCGGGTCGTGGCTGTGGATCTTGACAGTAATGTCATTGAATGTATCAAGAATGTCTCGGTCAATGAGCCCCAGTTCAACGGCCACTTTCCCGGCCATGCCATCATGCCGGGGGTGCTGCTGATTGAAGCCATGGCCCAGGCAGCGGGCATACTGGGCTTCCAGATGAAAAGCCGTGAGGCGGAAGATAACACCATCTACTATTTCGCCGGGGCGGATAACGTCCGTTTCCGTCAGCCGGTTGTGCCCGGTGACCAGGTTTTGCTCAGGGCCCGTTTCAAGGCGGTGAAGCGCAATATCTGGAAATTTTCCTGTGAAGCGTTAGTTGATGGTAAGATTGCCTGCTCCGCTGATGTTACCTGTGCAAGAAAGGAATTATAATCTTGTCTGATCCCCGTTCCAGTCGTTATTCAACCGCCGATGCCTGCCCGGCAGTGGATATTCATCCCACCGCTATTGTCGAGCCCGGCGCACGCATCGCCCCGGGAGTTTCCATTGGGCCCTGGAGCCTGATAGGGGCGGACGTCGAAATTGAATCCGGAACCGTTATTCATTCCCATGTGGTGATCAAGGGGCCGACCCGGATCGGTCGCAATAACCGTATATTTCAGTTCTCCAGTGTCGGGGAAGACTGCCAGGACATGAAGTACGCCGGTGAGCCCACCCGCCTGGAAATTGGTGATAATAACGTCATCCGGGAAGGCTGCACCATTCACCGCGGCACCGTTCAGGATCAGGGAGTTACCCGCATCGGCAGTAACAACCTGTTGATGGCTTATGTCCATGTAGCCCATGACTGTGTCATTGGTGACAACATTATCATGGCTAACAACGCCACCCTGGCAGGGCATGTGAAGGTCGGGAATGGTGTTATTCTTGGTGGTTTCTCGACGGTTCACCAGTTCTGTGTGATTGGCGACTTCAGTATGAGTGCCGCCCATACCGCCATTTTCAAGGATGTACCTGCTTTCGTCATGGTCAGTGGCAACCCGGCCCAGGCCCATGGCATGAATTTCGAAGGCATGCGTCGCCGTGGTTACAGTCCGGAGCTGATCCGCCGTCTGCGTAAATGCTACAAAATCATATACCGCGAGGGATTACGCACTGTGGAAGCTATTGACCGCATTGAGTCCATGGAGCAGGAGCCTGAGCTGCAGCTTCTGGTGGCGTCCCTGAAAGCCTCCACCCGTGGCATCACCCGCTAGTTTAAGAACTCCAATGTCCAAATCACTGACTATCGCCATGGTGGCTGGAGAAGCCTCCGGTGATCTGCTTGGGGCAGCCCTGATTCGTGAAATCAGGCGGCACCATCCTGATGCCCGGTGCTACGGCATTGGCGGGCCGAAAATGATCGAGGAAGGCTTCGAGAGCCTCTATCCCATGGAGCGGCTGTCTGTCATGGGGCTGGTAGAGGTGCTGGGCCGCCTGAAAGAATTGCTGGGAATCCGTCGTAGTCTGCGGGAGCGGTTCATTGAGGATCGCCCTGATGTCTTTATTGGCATTGATGCCCCTGACTTCAACCTCGCTCTTGAGAGAAGCCTGAAGGAAAACCGTATTCCCACCGTCCATTATGTCAGTCCTCAGGTCTGGGCATGGCGGGAAGGGCGTCTGAAGAAAATCCGCAGGTCGGTGGATCATATGCTGGCTCTGCTGCCCTTCGAAACAGACTACTACAGGGGGCACGGCGTTCCGGTGACCTTTGTTGGGCATCCCCTGGCGGACCAGGTGCCCATGGAACCTGATCAGGCTGCTGCCAGGCGGCAGCTTGAGATTCCAGAGCAGGGCAGGGTTGTGGCTTTACTTCCTGGCAGTAGAAAAGCTGAAGTGGCCAGGCTCGGTGAGCTGTTCCTGGCTACGGCCCGAATGCTGGGTAGAGAAGTTAAGGATCTGCGTTTTCTGATTCCCTGTGCCAATGAGCGAAGAAAGCGACAGCTGCTGCCTATTCTGGAAGGTTATCGCGACCTGGAGGTAACTCTGACGGATGGGCGCTCGTCTGAGGTCATGGCCGCTTCCGATGCAATCCTTATTGCTTCCGGGACAGCATCCCTGGAAGCTGCCCTGCACAAACGACCGATGATCATCAGTTATCGTATGGCGTCGTTGTCGTTTGCCATTATCAGCCGCCTGGTCAAGGTGAAGCATGTGGGGCTGCCTAACCTGCTGGCAAAAGAGCCGCTGATCCCGGAGCTGTTGCAGGATCAGGCAACACCAGAGAACCTGTGTGTGGCCATGAAAAAGGCGCTGCTGGATGAAGACTGGCGACAACATCTGCAGGACGAGTTTGCAGAAATACACCACACTCTGAAGCGTGACGCCAGTGTCCTTGCGTGGGAAGCCATTCAATCTGTCATTGGGAAGTACGATGCAGCAAAGTGAGTTTGACCTGTTTGCAGGGCCCACTGATGAGCTTGTCTGTGGCGTGGATGAAGTAGGGCGTGGACCTCTGTGTGGCCCCGTCATAACGGCTGCTGTCATCCTTGATCCGGATCGTCCCATTGCAGGGCTGACAGACTCGAAAAAGCTTACTGAAAAGAAGCGGGAGCAGCTGTTCGAGGAGATTAAGGAGAAAGCGCTGGCATGGTCACTTGGGCGGGCAGTCGTAGCTGAGATTGATGAGCTGAACATCCTGCATGCCACCATGCTGGCGATGCAGAGAGCTGTAGCGGGTCTGAGTGTTAAGCCCGGACTGGCCCTTATCGATGGAAATCGTTGCCCTGAATTGCCTTGTCGTGCGGAAGCAGTTGTTAAGGGGGATGCTCTTGTGCCGGAAATTGGTGCCGCATCCATCCTCGCCAAAGTGACCCGGGATCGGGAGATGGTTGAGCTGGATAAACAGTATCCCGGTTATGGTATCGCAGGGCATAAAGGCTA
Organism: Endozoicomonas sp.; assembly: GCA_051008495.1. Classification (GTDB taxonomy): domain Bacteria; phylum Pseudomonadota; class Gammaproteobacteria; order Pseudomonadales; family Endozoicomonadaceae; genus Endozoicomonas_A. Next base: position 43,380 of record JBPCXN010000096.1, read on the forward strand.
TCCCACCAAAGTGCATATGGACGCTTTGAAGAAACTTGGCGCAACGCCTATCCATCGTCGTTCTTTCAAGCCGGTTCGTGAGGCGTTGTCGATGGTAGAACCCTGTTGACGTCCCCCAAGTCAATGTTGGGTTACGCTGCGCTAACCCAACCTACGCTAAACCCTTATCTCAGTCATTTTTGCCGCCCGTAACAATCATTGGTAGACTCAGAACTATTCCTTTCCACCCCTGACTGACGATTCCATGTCTCCACGCTTCGTACACCTTAGACTACACACTGAGTTTTCCCTTTCCGATGGCCTGGTGCGGATCAAGCCGCTGATCAGTGCAGCTTCGGCAGCTGCTATGCCGGCAGTTGCGGTCACTGACCAGTCGAACCTCTGTTCTCTGGTGAAGTTCTATAACGGTGCCCAGGGGGCTGGCATCAAGCCGATCAGCGGTGCGGATATGTGGGTGGAACACCCTGATTCGGGGCAGGAGCCGGTCAAAATGGTGCTGCTGTCCATGAACGAAGGCGGGTACCGAAACCTGACGGAACTGATTTCCCAGTCGTTTCTCGAGAACCAGGTTCATGGCAAGGCCGTAGTCAAACGGCAATGGATCAAGGCAAAGTCTGAGGGTCTGATAGCGCTCTCCGGTGCCAAAGGCGGCGATGTCGGGCAGGCGATCCTGAATGGCAACCAAGAGCAGGCCGAGCAGCTTCTGCAGGAATGGATGGAGGCTTTTCCCGGTCGTTATTACCTGGAACTGCACCGCACTTCGCGGGCTGGTGACGAAGACTGTCTGCATGGTTCCGTGGCACTGGCAACGAAGTTTGAATGTCCGGTCGTGGCTACGAACGATGTCATGTTCCTGTCCAGGGAAGATTTTGAAGCTCATGAATCCCGTGTCTGTATCGGTGAGAGCATGACCCTGGATGATCCGCGTAGAATTAAAAGGTACTCCGAAGAGCAGTATCTGAAATCTGAAGACGAGATGGTTGAGCTGTTTTCAGATATTCCTGAAGCGATTGAAAACTCCGTTGAAATTGCCCGCCGGTGCTCCGTCCATGTGAAACTGGGCGAATACTTCCTTCCTGAGTTCCCGATTCCGGAAGGCATGGGCATGGACGAGTTTTTCCGGAAGTTTTCTCACGATGGCCTGACTGAGCGACTGCAGGCGATTCTTGATCCTGACGATCCCGACTACGCAGCCAAAGAGAAAGAGTATCGTGACAGGCTCGACTTTGAGCTGAATATTATCCTGCAGATGGGGTTCCCAGGCTACTTCCTGATCGTAATGGACTTTATCCAATGGTCCAAGAATAACGGTATCCCTGTGGGGCCAGGTCGTGGTTCCGGTGCCGGCTCCCTGGTGGCTTATGCCCAGAAAATTACCGACCTTGATCCTATTGAATATGACCTGCTGTTCGAACGATTCCTGAATCCTGAGCGGGTATCCATGCCTGACTTTGACGTCGACTTCTGTATGGATGGTCGTGACAAGGTTATTGACTACGTGGCACGAACCTACGGGCGGGACGCTGTTTCCCAGATCATCACCTTCGGTACTATGGCCGCAAAAGCGGTAGTTCGGGATGTGGCGCGTGTTCAGGGTAAATCCTACGGTCTTGCCGATCGCCTGTCCAAGATGATTCCGTTTGAAGTGGGCATGACCCTGGGCAAGGCCTACGAGCAGGAGCAGACCATTCGGGAGTTTCTTGAAACCGACGAAGATGGTCGTGAAATCTGGGAGATGGCCCTGAAGCTGGAAGGGGTCACCCGGAATGTAGGCAAACATGCCGGTGGTGTGGTCATTGCGCCGACCAAGCTAACCGACTTTGCCCCCCTGTATTGTGATGAGCACGGTGAAGGTGTTGTCACCCAGTATGACAAGAACGATGTTGAATCTGCCGGTCTGGTCAAGTTCGACTTCCTCGGCCTGCGTACCCTGACCATTATTGACTGGGCGTTGAAGATGATTAACCCACGCCGGGAGCAGCGTGGGGAGCAGCCTCTGGATATCATGGAGATTGATCTGGAGGACAGATTTTCCTACGACATGCTCAAACGGGCGGAGACCACGGCGGTGTTCCAGCTGGAATCCCGGGGCATGAAAGACTTGATCAAGCGACTTCTGCCTGACTGCTTCGAAGACATTATCGCCCTGGTGGCCCTGTTCCGACCAGGTCCGCTGCAGTCCGGCATGGTAGATAACTTTATCAATCGTAAGCATGGTCGCGAGGAGCTTTCTTTCCCGGATGCGCAGTACCAGCATGAGTGGTTGCAGCCCATCCTTCAGCCCACCTACGGCATTATTCTTTACCAGGAGCAGGTCATGCAGATCGCTCAGGTGCTGGCCGGCTATACCCTGGGCGGGGCCGACATGCTGCGCCGGGCCATGGGTAAGAAAAAGCCTGAAGAGATGGCCAAGCAGCGGACGGTGTTTGAAGAAGGTGCTAAAAGTCAGGGGATAGATGGCGAGCTGGCCATGAAGATCTTTGACCTGGTGGAGAAGTTCGCCGGGTATGGTTTCAACAAATCTCACTCAGCCGCTTATGCCCTGGTCTCTTATCAGACTCTCTGGCTAAAGGCTCATTATCCTGCCGAATTTATGGCGGCAGTAATGAGTTCCGATATGCAGAACACCGACAAGGTGGTGACCTTCATCGAGGAGTGTCGGGATATAGGGCTCACTGTATTGCCGCCGGATGTGAACAGTGGCGAATACATGTTTGGCGTAAATGACGATGGTCATATTGTATACGGTCTGGGTGCCATCAAAGGGGTTGGCGAAGGCCCCATAGAAGCCATTGTCAATGCCCGGAACGAGAGAGGGGGTTTCAAGGATCTTTTTGATTTCTGTGAAAGGGTGGACGCAAAAAGTATCAATAAAAGGGTGATCGAGGCTCTTATTCGTTCTGGAGCAGTTGATCTGCTGGGGCCACGCTCAGATCAGAACTCTGATCTCGATTTCAATCGGGCAGTGCTCGAAGCAAGTCAGGCGGAAGCCATCAAAGCGGCGGACCAGGCAGCAAAAAGCCTCGATTCGGGGCATAGCGATTTGTTTGGTGCTCTTGTTCCTGCCGGAGAAGAGGATGTTTATGACAAGTACCGGGCTGTCTCTGAGTGGACCGACAAAATCCGGTTGAATGGTGAGAAGGAGACTCTGGGGCTGTACCTTACCGGGCACCCGATCGATGAGTATGAGCAGGAAATCCGTCACTTCATTCGCAACCGTATCAAAGACCTGATTCCTGCCCGGGGTGAGAGTCAAAATATAGCGGGCCTTGTGGTCGCCATGCGTGTGATGCGCAACAAGCGGGGCGACAAAATGTGCTTTGTTACCCTGGATGATCGCACTGGGCGGATTGAGGTTTCCATTTTTGCCGATGTGTTCGAACAGTACCAGTCTCTGATCAAGATGGATGCAGTGGTCGTGGTTGAGGGCGAGGTCATTCATGATGACTATTCTGGCGGCACCAAGGTTAAAACCAAAAAAGTCATGAACCTGGTGGATGCCCGCAGTTATTATGCCCGCAGGCTGGTGGTGGGGCTGGAGTCGGAAATGGTTGTACGGGGCTTTCACGAGAAAATGTCGGCGTTGCTGAGCCAACACACAGGAAAGCTGCCAGTGCAGGTCAACTATGTGCGGGAAGATGCATCTGCCAGCCTGACCCTGGGAGAGCAATGGAATGTCAGTCCCAGTGATGAGCTGGTGCTGAGTCTCCGGCAATGGCTGGGCAAGGAAGCCGCCAGGATCGAATATCAGTAAATATTTTCGCTAGAATAGCCTCTTCTGCCCTGGCTGTAACGGTTCAGAAATATGATTCGTTACAGCCTATTACGCTTTTTAACTCGACATCCCTGCATGTTTTACGTATTTTGAGCGCTAATATTGCTGCTGATGGCGACAGATATTCGGGGCTAAATGAAAAGCCCCGAGTTGAAAGAAACAGCCTTGAGCTCATAGATAGCCGCAGGCCATTCTGAGATAAGGTTTCCGCCTTTGAATCAGGTCGTTGCGGATAAAAAATCAAGTGGATTCTATGAACCCGAATTATCTGGAATTTGAACAGCCGATTGCTGAACTGGAAGCAAAAATCGAAGAGCTGCGTCTGGTCAGCAGTGACGCCGAATTAAACATCACTGAAGAGATTGGTAACCTTCAGGATAAATGCAAGACCCTGACAAAGCAGATCTTCTCTGACCTGTCGTCCTGGCAGGTAGCCCAGCTGGCCCGGCACCCCCGCAGACCCTATACCCTCGATTATGTGAAGCACCTCTTCACCGAGTTTGATGAGCTGCACGGGGATCGTCACTTTGCCGATGACGCCTCTGTTGTTGCCGGTATGGCGCGTTTCAATGGCCGTCCAGTCATGGTCATTGGTCACCAGAAAGGCCGTGAGATTGAAGAAAAGGTGCGTCGCAACTTTGGTATGCCCAAGCCGGAAGGCTATCGCAAGGCCTGTCGCCTGATGGAGACGGCCGAGCGCTTCAATATGCCGATCCTGACTTTTATCGATACTCCGGGGGCTTATCCGGGCATCGGCGCGGAAGAGCGCGGCCAGAGTGAAGCAATCGCCTATAACCTGGCGGTGATGTCCCGCCTAAAAGTGCCGGTGATTTCCACCGTGATTGGTGAGGGTGGTTCCGGTGGCGCGCTGGCCATTGGTGTCTGCGACCGACTGATTATGATGGGCTACTCAACCTACTCGGTGATCTCTCCCGAAGGTTGCGCCTCCATTCTCTGGAAAAAGGCTGAATACGCCTCTACTGCTGCGGAAGCGATGGGCGTCACGGCTGAGCGCCTGCAGGAGCTGGGTCTTGTAGATCATCTGATTCAGGAACCGCTGGGTGGAGCTCACCGAAATCCTGGAGAAGCTGCTGACAGCCTTGGTCGTGTCATCGAGCAGCAGCTGGAAGTCCTTTGTGTCATGGATGCAGATACCCTGGTGGAAAGCCGTTATCGCCGTCTCAGGGATTACGGCTCACTGTAATGTCCCTCTCAATTGAGACTGTCCATTCCTTTCTGAAACCCTATGCTGAGCGTCCCGTGGTGGTCGCTTTCAGCGGCGGGGTTGATTCTACAGTTTTGTTGCACCTTCTTGTCGCCTGTCGGGATAAAGGCTTCATTTCTTCTCTTTCCGCCATTCATATCCATCACGGCCTGAGTGACAATGCTGACCATTGGGCAGAACAGTGCCAGCTAGTATGCCAGGAGTGGCGGGTGCCGCTGCAGGTGGAGCGTGTTCAATTGGATATGTCGCCGGGTGATGGTATTGAGCAGGAGGCCAGAAAATGCCGCTACGATGTTTTTCGTCGGGTGCTTCCCGAAAATGGCTGCCTGCTGCAGGGACATCACCTTGATGATCAGGCAGAAACCGTGCTCTTCCGGCTCTTTCGGGGGAGTGGGGTTTCGGGGCTGGCAGGGATTCCTGAAGCTCGTGACCTGGGGCAGGGGCTGCTGCTGAGGCCTTTACTGAAAGTCTCAAGGCAGTCCATTGAAAACTATGCAAAAGATCATGGCCTGCAGCATGTTGAAGACGAATCAAACCTGGATCAGCGCTTTTCCCGGAACTACCTGAGACAAAGCCTGATTCCCGAAATTGAGCGTCGCTGGCCGGGTGTTTCTTCACGGTTGTCGGCACTGGCAGAAGAGATGTCGGAGGTTGACCAATGTCTGCAGGAAAAAGTGGCGGGGGATGCTGCGGGAGTCATTGTTGATCCTCCCGGCTTTCTCTGGGGAGAAAGGCCGGTAATCGATCTCTCTCAGCTAGCGCTGCCGAAAAAAATTGATGCGGCCAGGGTGTTGCGTTTCTGGTTTGAGAAGCTGGGTGTGGCTGCTCCAGGCAGGGAGATGCTGAGCCGGGTTTTTGTGGAGCTTATCGAGGCCAGGGAGGATGCGGAAGCTGTGCTGAAATGGCCCGGCTGTGAGCTGCGTCGTTTTAATGGCTACCTGGCGTCAGTGTTACAGGTAGAGTTCAGTCCGAAGAAGATTCAGTGGCACTGGCAATCAACAGAAAAACTCGAATTGCCTGGAGCTGGAGTGCTGTCTGTTGGCGAGAGCCAGGGCAGGGGGGTGATGCTTTCTGACGACCTGATTACAGTTTGCTATCGAGACAATCTGCCTGGCGGTGAAAAAATCCGTGTCGCCGGCCGAAAAGGCAGTAAAACCGTTAAACGCTGGTTGCAGGAGTACCGAGTTCCCCCCTGGCTGAGAGACCGGGTGCCGTTCCTCTATCAGGGTGAGCGCATGATTGCTGCACCGGGATTGTGGATTTGCGAAGGTTTTCTTGCAGATCCACACAAAGGTTATCGTGTTGAATGGCAACCTGAACAGGGTGACTGGGTATAGCTGTCGCAGATCAATATTAAGGTGCGATCGGGTTTTACGTTTTGTCCCTGTTTTGGTATGCTGATCTCCCATCTTGAGTATTCTTTTTTTATCTCTCTATCCCAGAGCTTTTCAAGAGTCAGCATATACTAATGACGCGTTATATTTTCGTCACTGGCGGCGTTGTTTCCTCGCTGGGGAAAGGCATCGCATCGGCTTCCCTTGCCGCAATCCTTGAGGCCCGAGGCCTGAAGGTGACGATGCTCAAGCTGGATCCCTATATCAATGTCGATCCCGGCACCATGAGCCCGTTCCAGCACGGTGAGGTTTTTGTCACAGAAGATGGGGCCGAAACGGACCTGGACCTTGGTCACTATGAACGCTTTGTTCGTACCACCATGAGGCAGGGCAACAACTTTACAACTGGCCGTATTTACCAGGACGTGCTGCGCAAAGAGCGCCGTGGCGACTACCTGGGGGGTACAGTGCAGGTCATTCCCCACATCACTGATGAAATCAAGCGCCGTGTCGTACAGGGCGCTGGTGATGCGGACATTGCCATGGTGGAAATTGGCGGCACAGTGGGTGATATCGAATCCCAGCCGTTTCTGGAAGCCATCCGTCAGCTGAAGGTTGAACTGGGCTCCAATCGCGCCCAGCTGATGCACCTGACCCTGGTTCCCTATATCAAGACGGCCGGTGAGACCAAGACCAAACCAACGCAGCACTCCGTTAAGGAGTTACGCTCCATCGGTCTCCAGCCAGACATCCTGGTCTGCCGCAGCGAACAATTCATCGAGGCTTCTGCGCGCCGCAAGATCTCCCTGTTTACTAACGTGGAAGAGCGCGCGGTTATCTCCCTTGAAGACGCCGACACCATCTACCGCATTCCAGAGATGCTACACGAACAGGGCCTGGACCAGATTGTTGTAGAAAAATTCGGGCTGGATCTGCCGCCTGCCGACCTGTCTGAATGGTCTGATGCGGTCGATCGCGACACCAACCCTGAGAAGGAAGTGACCATCGCCATGGTCGGCAAATACATGGAGCTGCTGGACGCCTACAAGTCACTGATTGAAGCGGTTCGCCATGCCGGCCTGAAGACACGCACCAAGGTTAATATCCGTTATATCGATTCTGAAACCATTGAACAGGAAGGCTTGAGTCGTCTCGAAGGCGTCAGCGCTATCCTGGTACCAGGTGGTTTTGGACACCGTGGCGTGGAGGGCAAAATTGAAGCCGTTCGCCATGCCCGTGAGAACAAGATTCCTTATCTCGGTATCTGCCTGGGCATGCAGGTTGCGGTCATTGAATACGCCCGCAACGTGGCTGGTCTGGAAGGCGCAAACAGTACTGAGTTTGATCAGAAAGCTACTCACCCGGTGGTTGGCCTGATCACCGAATGGCTCAGTGCTGAAGGTCAGGTGGAAACCCGTGACGAGGCTTCCGACCTCGGTGGCACCATGCGCCTGGGTGCCCAGAAGTGCAACCTGTCCAGTGGGAGTTACTCCCGTGAGGCTTACGGTGAAGATGTTATTACCGAACGTCATCGTCACCGCTATGAAATCAACAACAACTATGTGGATCAGCTGCAGGGTGCTGGCCTGAAAATCGCCGGGCGCTCTGAAGACAATGCCCTGGTGGAAATTGTTGAAGTGCCTGACCATCCGTGGTTCGTGGCCTGCCAGTTCCACCCTGAATTTACTTCCACACCCCGCTATGGTCACGGTCTGTTTACAGCCTTTATCAATGCCGCGCTGGGTTATTCAGATCAGAAACAGGGCTGAAGCAAATGCAGCAGAAAACGATCAATGTAGGTGATGTCCAGGTTTCCAACGAGCGTCCGTTTGTGCTATTTGGCGGAATGAATGTACTGGAATCACGCGATCTGGCCATGACGATTGCCGAGCACTACGTCAAGGTCACAGAGAAACTGGGCATTCCCTACGTATTCAAGGCCTCTTTCGACAAGGCCAACCGTTCCTCCATTCACTCTTATCGTGGTCCGGGAATGGAAGAGGGGCTGAAGATATTCCAGGAACTGAAAGATACCTTTGGTATGCCAGTGATTACCGACGTCCATGAAGTGCATCAATGCCAACCTGTGGCCGAGGTGGCTGACGTCATTCAGCTGCCGGCATTCCTGGCTCGCCAGACTGACCTGGTCATCGCCATGGCCGAGACCGGTGCGGTGATCAATATCAAGAAGCCCCAGTTCATCAGTCCTTCCCAGATGGGTAATATCGTCAGCAAGTTCCGGGAAGGCGGTAACGAGAATCTGATTCTATGCGAGCGTGGCGCCTGCTTCGGGTATGACAACCTGGTGGTCGACATGCTGGGCTTCAGGACGATGAATGAAGTGAGCGGCGGACTGCCGGTCATTTTCGATGTAACTCACGCACTGCAGTGCCGTGATCCCGGTGGGGCTGCTTCCGGCGGTCGTCGTCACCAGGTGGCTGAACTGGCGCGAGCCGGCATGGCTGCCGGTCTGGCGGGACTGTTCCTGGAATCCCACCCTGACCCTGATCAAGCCCGTTGCGACGGTCCATCCGCCCTGCGGCTTGAAATGCTTGAACCTTTCCTGACTCAGGTAAAAGCTGTAGATGATCTGGTTAAATCCTTCCAGAGCGTCGATACTGCCTGAAGTCGTTTGCCTTTGAGTTAATTCTCCCGCACCGGCCCCCACCGGCGGCGGGAGGTCGGCTGGCTGTTGAGTTTGTCAGCCGATGAGTTTTTCCTGTCAATGACTAACTACTTGTCAAGAGAGAGAAACAATGGCAAAGATTGTTGCTATTAAAGGTCGTGAAATCATGGACTCCCGCGGTAACCCTACCGTGGAAGCCGATGTCATCCTGGAATCCGGCGCCATGGGCCGTGCGGTTGCACCTTCCGGTGCTTCCACAGGTTCCCGTGAAGCCCTGGAACTGCGTGACGGCGATAAGAGCCGTTACCTGGGCAAGGGTGTCCTGAAGGCTGTTGCTAACGTTAACGGTCCTATCCGTGAAGCCCTGCTGGGTCGTGACGCTGCAGACCAGAAAGGTCTGGATCACGCCATGCTGGACCTGGACGGCACCGAGAACAAGAGCAAGCTGGGCGCCAACGCTATCCTGGCTGTCTCCCTGGCTGCTGCCAAGGCTGCTGCTGTCGAGAAGAAGATCCCTCTGTACCAGCATATCGCTGACCTGAACGGTACTTCTGGCCAGTTCACCATGCCTGTTCCGATGATGAACATCCTGAACGGTGGTGAGCATGCTGACAACAACGTCGACATCCAGGAATTCATGATTCAGCCGGTTTCCGCCAAGACCTTCTCCGAAGGTCTGCGCATCGGTGCTGAAATATTCCACGCTTTGAAAAAAGTTCTGTCCTCCAAGGGCCTGAACACTGCCGTTGGTGATGAAGGGGGTTTTGCGCCAAACCTGGCTTCCAACGCTGACGCTCTGGCTGTTATCAAAGAAGCGGTTGACGCTGCCGGCTACAAGCTGGGTGAAGACATCACTCTGGCTATGGACTGCGCTGCTTCCGAATTCTACGTTGACGGTCAGTACAACCTGAAGGGCGAAGGTAAAATTTTCAACTCCGAAGGTTTCTCCGACTACCTGGCCAAGTTGTGCGAACAGTACCCGATCATCTCTATCGAAGACGGCCTGGACGAGTCTGACTGGGACGGTTTCGCCTACCAGACCAAGATCCTGGGCGACAAGATCCAGATCGTTGGCGACGACCTGTTCGTAACCAACACCAAGATCCTGAAGGAAGGCATCGACAAGGGTATCGCCAACTCCATCCTGATCAAGTTCAACCAGATCGGATCCCTGACCGAAACCCTGGAAGCGATCCAGATGGCCAAGGATGCTGGCTACACTGCCGTTATCTCCCACCGTTCCGGTGAGACTGAAGACGCTACCATCGCTGACCTGGCGGTAGGTACTGCGGCTGGCCAGATCAAGACCGGTTCCCTGTGCCGTTCTGATCGTGTTTCCAAGTACAACCAGCTGCTGCGTATTGAAGAAGAGCTGGGTGAGAAAGCACCTTACCGTGGTCTGGCTGAGTTCAAGCGCGCCTGATTTTCGGCCTGCTGACTGAGTAAGACAAGAGGGAGGCTTTGGCCTCCCTTTTTATTATGAAAATGCCGCTTATTCGGGGTCTGTAGCCATTTTCATGTATAGGGGGGCGGCATTTCTCGCTCATGGCTGTTTGTTGTGTTTCTATGCCCAGGCTTGATAGGAAGCGGCAGCAGGCTTTGATAGACTGTTATTCAGCCATATTTTCCGGGTCCGGGCTGACGTGCATTTGCCGCCGGAATACGGAAAAAACCGAAAAAATCAAGACACCTGGATAGCAAACATGCGCAAACTGGTGATGTCGGTGCTGACACTGATGTTCATTTTTCTGCAGATCCGCCTCTGGACCGGCGAGGGCAGTGTGGCGGAAATCATCGCCAGCCGGGAGCAGATTGAAAAGCAGCAAAAGGAAAATGAGCGCCTGTATCGCCGTAACCAGCTGCTGGCTGCTGAAGTGGTGGAGTTGCAGAACGGTCTTGAGACCCTGGAAGAGCAGGCCCGGCTGGATCTGGGCATGATCCGCAGCGACGAAACCTTGTACCTGATTTACGACTAGGAGCCTGCCGGACTTATGCTCGAAAACATAAGTCTGGCAGGCTCCTGGAGCATTTTCTGTACGGTGGGTGAGATAGTGAGTACCGTGAAAACAACCGGTGGCGCCCGTTTCTGGGCGGTGGTCCCTGCGGCTGGAGTCGGCCGGCGGATGAATGTCGATATTCCCAAGCAGTACCTGGAGATACAGGGAAAAACCCTGCTGGAGCACACTCTGACGCGTCTGCTGGAATTTCCACTGCTGGAGAAACTGGTGCTGGTGCTGGCCGAAGATGATGGCTGGTACGAAGACATCAAGATGCTTCACGATAAGCGTATTCTGCTGGCCAAAGGGGGCGAGGAACGGTGCCATTCCGTTCTGAATGGCCTGGATGTCCTGTTCGAGGGAGCTTCAGAGAATGACTGGGTGCTGATCCATGATGTTGCCAGGCCCTGTATCCGCAAGGCAGACCTGGAGTGGCTGGTAAGCCAGCTGTCTGAACATGAGGTGGGTGGCCTGCTGGGGATACCCGTTCGAGATACCATGAAACGCACGGATGCTGAGGGAGAGATTGTTGAAACTGTCAGTCGTGACAATCTCTGGCACGCCCTGACTCCGCAGATGTTCAGACTTGAATTGCTGCGTAATTCCCTGAAGAAGGCGCTGGATGACAGTGTTATGGTAACGGACGAAGCCAGCGCTCTTGAATATGCCGGCCATCGGCCGCTGATGGTGGAAGGGCACACGGATAACATCAAAGTTACCCGAGGTACTGACCTGGCCCTGGCTTCTCTCTACATTCAGCAGCAAAGCAAGCTGATAGAAACCATTGATTGAGATATAACGATGCGCATTGGCCACGGTTTTGATGTCCACCGGTTTTCAGATCAGCCTAAAGACGACAGTTATATTGTTTTAGGTGGGGTCAGGATAAGGCATACTCATACATTGCTCGCTCACTCAGACGGCGATGTTCTGCTACACGCTGTCTGCGATGCCCTGCTGGGTGCTGCGGCCCTGGGTGATATCGGCAAACACTTTCCTGACACCGATGAGCAATACAAGGGTATAGACAGTCGCCAGCTGCTGCGCCATGTCTGCTCCCTGCTGAAAAAAAATGGCTACGGGCTGGTCAATCTGGACAGTACCATTGTTGCCCAGTCACCGAAAATGGCGCCCCATATTGATGCCATGAGAGCCTGCATTGCGGAAGATCTTGGTGTAGCTCTGTCTGCGATCAATGTAAAAGCCACCACCACGGAAAAACTGGGCTATACCGGCCGGAAAGAGGGTATAGCCGTACATGCAGTGGTGTTGCTTGAGGCTCTGGCGGAAGCACCATGCTCTGATGTTGAAGTTGAAAAGTAATGACTGATATTTCCTATTCCCTGGACTGGCCCTTTGCCTGGGGCGGTCCTGCAGGTCGCTGCCTGTTCAAGGCAGAACCTGAAGATTTTATTGTCGAAGAGCTGCTGCCTTTTGAGCCGGACGGCGCTGGCGAGCATGTCTTTCTGAAGATTGAGAAAATCGGTGAAAACACCGACTGGGTCGCCGGATTGCTGGCGAAGTTCGCTGGGGTCAAACGCTCCGCGGTCAGTTACGCCGGGCGCAAGGATCGGCAGGGTATTACCAGGCAATGGTTCAGTGTCTGGATGCCGGGCATGACAGAGCCTGAATGGGCAGGGCTTCAGACTGACAGTGTTCGCCTTCTGGAAGTGACCAGGCATGGTCGTAAACTCCGGACAGGTGCGCTTAAGGGCAATCAGTTTCATATCACACTCAAAGAAGTTGAGGCTGACAGGGAGCGACTCGAGTCTCTTCTGGCTACGGTTGTTGAAAAAGGCGTGCCTAATTTCTTTGGTGAACAGCGTTTCGGCCGCAATGGTCAGAACTTGCAGCGTGCCATTGCGATGTTTTCCGGAGAATTCAGGGCGCACCGCAACAAGAAGTCCATGTATCTTTCAGCGGCCCGCTCATGGCTGTTTAACGGCGTGATTGCAAAAAGGGTCAATGATGGTAACTGGTTCACATATTTAGATGGCGACGTGCCCGGCTTTCAGGACAGCGGCAGCCTGATTCTTCATGATCATAATGATGAGCTTATGGAGCGAATAGCCAGTGGAGAGGTTGCTCTCACAGCGCCTCTGTGGGGGCGGGGTGAACTGAAGTCGTCAGACGACTGCAGGATTCTGGAAGAGTCAGTGACCGGATCGCATGAGCTGTTGCGCAATGGCCTTGAATCTGAAGGTTTGAAGCAGGAGCGTAGAGCTATCCGGCTCATTCCGCAGAGTCTTGACTGGCAATGGCTCGAAGAGGGGTCTCTGAAACTATCTTTTGCCCTGCCCAAAGGCTGCTTTGCCACTGCTGTGCTCAGGGAGCTGTTGACTTGCCAGGAGTAGTACTCCGGCTGCCCACATATGATAGGTTCAGTGGGTTGTAAAGCGGTCATATGCAAGGCAGACTTGTGCAGGTGTAGTTTTTCTACATCAATCAAGTCTAACGCGGTCAGATGGCCGCTTTACAGCCCACCCAAAGGGCTCAATCCAGAGCGTTCATCTCTGAGTTCCAACTGATTGAAATACGTCAAGTATTCCTGCACAGCTGCGCCTTGACCTGAACGCTCTGGATTGAGCTGAACCTATCCTAGGTAGGCAGGCGGAGTACCAGTTTGAAAATACTGCTGTGCAATGATGATGGTGTGATGGCAGTCGGGTTGTCGGTCATGCACCGGCATCTGCACGAATCTCGGAATTGTGTCGTCTATGCGCCGGATCGTGACTGTACGGGAGTCAGCAGCTCTCTTACCCTTGACCGGCCACTGCGGGTGTCACAACACTCTAATGGTTTTAACAGTATTAATGGTACGCCAACGGACTGTGTGCACCTGGCGGTCAATACGCTGATGGAGTCGAAGCCGGATATCGTCGTTTCCGGAATAAACCATGGCGCCAATCTTGGCGACGATGTTCTGTATTCCGGCACTGTGGCTGCGGCCCTGGAAGGACGTTTCCTGTCCAGACCTGCTATTGCCGTGTCCCTGTGTGGCAAAAGCTCTATCGGTTTTGAGACGGCCGGGCGGGTAACCCGGGAGTTGCTGGAAAAAATGGACAGCCTGTCTTTGCCGGCTGGAACGGTTCTGAATGTCAATGTGCCTGACTGTGCTTACGGGTCGCTCAGGGGCTTCGCCGTGACAAGGCTGGGGCACCGCCAGCGGCCCGAGCCGCCGATGAAGGTTATAGATCCCAGGGGTAAACCTGTGTACTGGATTGCTCCGGTAGGGAAAGAGCAGGACGCCGGTGAAGGGACTGACTTTCATGCCATCCAGGCAGGTTATGTTTCTGTAACACCGCTGCAGTACGACCAGACGCACCATGGGACACTGTCACAGATTCAGGACTGGCTGGGAGGCTGACATGAAGGATGTTGATCTCAATGGTATAGGGATGACGTCCAGAAGGACCCGCGACCGCCTGATTCAGAGGCTCTCTGACCAGGGTATTCGGTCCATTGAAGTGCTGGATGTGATCCGCTCCACGCCCAGGCATATCTTTGTTGACGAAGCGCTGGCTCACAGGGCTTATGAGGATACTGCGCTGCCCATTGGCCACAACCAGACATTGTCTCAGCCTTATATCGTTGCCCGAATGACGGCGGCGTTGCTGGCGAACGGGCCTTTGGACAAAGTCCTGGAAATTGGCACGGGCTCCGGGTACCAGACGGCGATCCTGGCGAAGCTGGTCAGGGAAGTCTATTCCGTTGAACGAATCCAGGCATTGCAGGAAAAGGCCAGGAAGCGATTGAGGCTGCTGGCGCTTGGCAATGCCAAACTCAGGCTCAGTGATGGTGGCATGGGCTGGCCCCAGGCAGGGCCCTATGACGGTATCATTGTCACCGCTGCGCCGGGGCAGGTACCAAAAGAGCTGCTGGAGCAGTTATCGGAAGACGGTGGTCGACTGGTAATTCCGGTTGGCGAACGGGGTGTGCAGGAACTGCTGCTGATTGTCCGGAGCGGGCAGAATTACCGTCAGGAAGTGCTGGAAGCGGTCCGGTTTGTGCCACTGCTCAGTGGCGTTGTGAAATAAACACAACCGACGCTTATCGTTCGTCGTTCTCAGGCGATTAATCTTAAATTTAAAGGGCATTGGGTTCCTGACCTGTCTCTGGTCTGGCCCTGGATGTCTGGAATGCCGCCTGGTTCAACAGAGTTCACCAGGCTGGATAGCAGATTACAAAGACAGGTAGAAATATGTCGAAATTTCAGGAACTCCCTGGGCTGGTGCTCCGCGGGATGGCAATGGGTGCCGCCGATGTTATTCCCGGAGTTTCCGGAGGTACCATCGCCTTTATCACGGGGATCTATGATCGTCTGCTGGAGGCGCTGAGAAGCGCAACGCCGGCAACGTTAAAAGTGTTGAAAGAGCAGGGGCTGGCTGCGTGCTGGAAAAAAATAGACGGCACCTTTCTGCTTTGTGTGTTCGGTGGAGTGCTTATCAGTGTCATGACCCTGGCGCACCTGATCGGTTACCTGCTGGCTGAATACCCTGAACTGATCTGGTCATTTTTCTTCGGCCTGATCCTGGTGTCCGGCAGTCATATGCTTCGCCAGGTCGAAAACTGGAGTGTCGGCTCTCTGGTGCTCTTTGTGACTGGGATAGCTGTTGCCTGGCTGATTGGTGGACTGACTCCTGCCAGTCTTACCCCCACTCCCGTGATGCTGTTTTTCGCCGGGTCAATCGCTATTTGCGCCATGATACTGCCCGGCATTTCCGGCAGCTTTATCCTGCTCCTGATGGGGCTATATGCATCGGTGCTGGAGGCGGTAAGGAGTCTGGATATCCTGACTCTGGCTATTTTCGGTTCCGGCTGTGTTCTTGGTCTTCTGACTTTTTCCCATGCGCTTTCCTGGCTCCTGCGTCGGCACAGAGATCTTGCTCTGTCGCTGCTGACTGGCTTGATGATCGGGGCGTTGGGTACGATCTGGCCCTGGAAGCAGACTCTTGAAACCAGGGTCAACAGCTCCGGCGAGCAGGTGCCTTTTCTGCAGGAGAATGTCTCTCCATTTGTCTATGAAAGCCTGACGGGGCACCCGGCTTACTTCCTTCCTGCCATTGCCCTGATGCTGTCAGCGATCATTCTTTTCCTTGTCATTGAGTGGATTGGTCGAGACAAGACCTGATCGTCAGCAGAAACGGATTGCGTTCAGCCAGCACAGAAAGGCTGCTTTACATGAGTGGGAGCAGCCTGATGCACTCAGATAACAATCGTCCGCTTTATTCTGCTATTGAACTGCCGTATTCATAGGAGGATAGCGGCAGCTTTTCTGTAGTGACGGCGAGCGAGTTGCTGCGTATTCGAGCAAATCAATGGTACTTTGGTTCCGAATATAGGGATTGTCATTTTATTGATATATTTTTTTAGATTAACAACTTTTATATATATCAATAATAATTATATATTCTGACACGAGAGAGTATTCAAGAGTACAGCCCCGGGATGAGCCATACACTGAAAACAAACTGGAATAAATTGAGCGTATGCTCAAAAAAAGTGCTGCTCTTGATTCTGCCGCTGTTGCTGCTGGCCTGCAGTCACGACCCTTCCAAGGTGCAGGTAAAGGAATTGCGGTCTCCGCCCAGGGTGACCAGCGGTATTCATGTCGTCAGGGAGGGAGAAACCCTTTTTTCCATCGCCTGGTTTTATGGTCGAGATTTCAGGGAACTGTCTGACAGCAACAACATCCGGTCGCCTTACACCATCTATCCTGGCCAGAATATCAGTCTTGCCGAGGCCCGCAGAGCCCCGCCTCCGAGTCGTCCAGTGGTTGCCCGTCAACAGCCGGCGGCTTCTCAAAATACACGATCGGTTAAAAAACAACCAGTTCCACCGCGAACTCAACCTGCACCATCATCCCAACCATTGAGATGGCGCTGGCCAGTTAATGGCCAGGTGATACAGGGGTACTCATTAACGGGAACGGTCAACAAGGGGATTGATATCGGCGGCAATTTGGGAGAGCCTGTAATGGCAGCCTCCGGTGGCGAAGTCGTGTACGCCGGAAGTGACCTTGCGGGTTACGGGAGGCTGATAATTTTGAAGCATAATAACAGCTATCTGAGCGCTTACGCTCACAACAGGGAATTGCTGGTGCGTGAGGGAGACTCAGTTAAAGCAGGCCAGAAGATAGCCGAAATAGGTTCTACAGGAACGACGGAGCCTAAGCTGCACTTCGAAATTCGGCGCAATGGCAAACCGGTCGACCCCATGCGATTCCTGCCAAAGCGCTGATTATATCCAGGCAGCGGCTGTAGAGGGACCTCACGGGTGTCGATGCAGCTTCTACTCAGCTAGCGGCAGCTCGACAGAGAGTGGGACTTTCGGATAGGACTGACTCTTATGGCAGCGAAGAGGGATGACTCAGAGCAAGGCAGTTATGCTGAGGCAACGACCCAGGGAAAGGGTGACGTTAACTCCGGTGCGGAGGTGGAAGTCTGTGAGCCAAGCAAAAGCAGTGCTGCTAATGCCCAGGCTGCGACAGACTACAGTCGTCAGCGCAGAGATGACGATGGCTTTTATAAATCCATTGATGCCACCCAGCTTTACCTCAATGAAATTGGTTTCTCGCCACTCCTGACCCCCGAGGAAGAGGTGCATTACGCACGTCTGGCCCGCAGGGGAGTTGAGGCAGGACGCCGGAGAATGATCGAAAGTAACCTCCGGCTGGTGGTGAAGATCTCCCGTCGTTATGTCAATCGTGGTCTGACCCTGCTCGATTTGATCGAAGAGGGTAACCTTGGCCTGATCAGGGCAGTGGAAAAGTTTGACCCGGAGCGGGGCTTCCGGTTTTCTACCTACGCCACTTGGTGGATCCGGCAGACCATTGAGCGGGCCATCATGAACCAGACCCGGACAATCCGTCTGCCCATTCATGTGGTTAAAGAGCTGAATGTCTATCTCAGGGCGGCCCGCGAGCTGACCCAGAAGCTGGATCATGATCCCACCCCTGAAGAAATAGCTCATCTGTTGGATAAGCCCGTTGAAGACGTAAAGCGGATGCTCGGTCTCAATGAGCGGGTGACGTCTGTTGACACGCCACTGGGGCCGGATTCGGATAAATCCATACTCGACACCATCTCCGACGACAAGGAGTCTGATCCGGCAGAGCTGCTGCAGGACCTTGATCTGAATGACAGCCTCGACAAGTGGCTCGGGGAGTTGTCTGAAAAGCAGCGCGAGGTTGTAGCCCGTCGCTTTGGTCTGAGGGGTTACGAAACCAGTACGCTGGAAGAAGTTGGGAAAGAGATTGGTCTTACCCGGGAGAGGGTTCGGCAGATTCAGGTGGAAGCTCTGAAGCGTCTGCGCAGTATCCTGGAGAAGCAAGGCCTGTCTGGCGAGTCTTTATTCAGCTAAAAGATCCGCTGAAGAAACTCCGGAAATGAAAAAAGCCATGTGTGTTACATGGCTTTTCGTCTTTTGTACAGTACAAACGGTCCGTCAGTGATATAGCAGGGGAAACGACGTCAGAACATAAACTGGTCACAACGGCGGCTCCATTTAGTTTCACTGGCATTAACAGACAGGTATGGCTGCTTTCCGTTGTTTTCAGGTCTTCAGATAGGCGTACAGCGTACAGCCACCACCGTTGTTAACCTGCAACCATTCATGGCAATACACCATCCAGGGTTTGTCTTCGTCGTCTATAAACAAAGTGCCATCCAGACATTCCCAGTGAAGGGGAGTCACAGGCTGATCCGTCAGAGGGTGAAAAGGGCCCTCTTGGGACTCTGCCACCAGAATCTGGGTACCCCGGAACTCATCCTTTGCCTTGAAGGTTGCCGGCATAAAGTAGCGACCACGATATTTGTGCACCTCCGGAGCCCAGAAATTCCGGTCAGCCCAGAAGCCATCAAGGCGACGGAAAGCTTATATCCGCCTCTCCCAGTGTTCCAGATCACGACTCCGGTAACAGTCAAAACCTTCCCCCGGTCCACGCCAGCAGGTTTTGTCCGTCGTGCCGTACATATAGTAAAGACCCGCTTCCTTTTCAGTAAGAATAAAAGGGGCGCGAATATTAATTTCACTGGTTTTCAGTGTCACGACTTCAACCTGTAACAATCAATAGAGTTTTTCTGGCGAGCGTTATTCACCAATGGTTTTCCATAGCGATACACCATGGCACCCAACAGTAAACCACCAAAAGAATCAAGAGAGACGCCAGCCGGAAGTTTTTTTGTTATATACATCAGGCTCCATTGGCAACAGCTGGGGCTTTAAAGTTCAGGCCACCTCTACCTGAACTGAACGACAAACACTCACACAGCTGATGACAAAGTAATTTTCAGTACAGACGCATGGGCGGTTGGCAACTCTGGTGGCAGTGTTAACCTCAGCTTTCCATTAGCCTGTTGCCAGTCCGGTTTTTCTGCAGAACCCAGCAGGCTGACATCCCTGATCTTCAGGTTATAACGCTGGAAAGAAACCAGTTCCAGTTGCCGGTTCTCAGGTACTGACATGGCAAAGGCGTAAACCGTATTTTCTCCCCGACGGGTAAAACGGAAATCACCCGCTGTAAACGACAACGGCTTTTCACTGAAGGAGCCGCCTTTTCGGATGACTTTCCCTTCATGAAAACAACGCCATGGCCGGGTACCATAAATGCCTTCACCATTGACTTTCAGCCACTCGCCCATCTCATTAAGAGGCTCGATGGCTTCCCGGGGAATAGTGCCATCCGGGCGCGGACCGACATTGATCAGTAAATTACCATTCTTGCTGACGATATCAATCAGGTCATGGATCAGTGCAGTTGGCGTACGAAAATTGTCGTTTTCAATATAGCCCCAGGATTTGTAGCTGACAGAGGTGCAGGTCTGCCAGGGTTCTTCCCGGATATCGTTTAAACCGCCACGTTCTACATCAAGAACCGCCAGTCCATCGGGAATCTCTGCACTTCCCGCCGGGCTCTCTGGCATATCCTTATAATTCAGCACCGGCTCATAACCATGTTTCTCCGCATGGTTGTAATAGTAAGAAAGAACTTTGGGGCGGTAAGATTCAAAGGCTTTATGATGCCAGCCAAAATCAAAGTACAGCGCGGCAGGATGAAACTCATCAATCATTTCCTTAACCCGCTCAAACCAGTTTTCCACAAACTCAGTGGATGGCGGACAGCCTGTTTTATGAGGCTTGCCATAGAGCCCTGCATTAGCGGGATTCATGGTGTCATCGCCTTTATGGAAGTGGTAGTAGCACCAGTTCCATGCCCTGTGGGTAGAAATAGTAAACTTCAGTCCGCGCTGGCGGGTTCCTTTCGCAAGTTCACGACAAATGTCGCGCTTTGGCCCCATTCTGGCTGCGTTCCATTCGGTAAAGCGGCTGTCGAACATTGGAAACCCATCGTGATGCTCCCCCACTGGCATAATATAGCGGGCTCCCCAGTTTTCAAAATGATCCAGCCACTCCTCCGGGTTCCAGTTTTCGGCTTTGAATTCGGGAATAAAATCTTTATAGCCAAATTCACTGGTCGGGCCATGTCTGCGCTTGTGATGCCAGCGAACCCTGGGGTTCCCCGGTAACCGTAAATTCTGGAGGCTGTCTCTCAGACGCATATACATGTCTCTTGGATACCATTCGTTATAGGCAGCGGGAACACTGTATACACCCCAGTGAATAAATATCCCCACCTTCGCATCACGAAACCAATCCGGTACCTGGTACTGCTTCAGGGAATCCCAGTCTGGCTGGTATTTTACTGTGGCATCCGGTGCTGTTTTGTTGATCATCTTTGATTACCTTAGAGAGTACTGCTTAATTAAAACTGAAAAA
This sequence comes from Endozoicomonas sp., assembly GCA_051008495.1. Classification (GTDB taxonomy): domain Bacteria; phylum Pseudomonadota; class Gammaproteobacteria; order Pseudomonadales; family Endozoicomonadaceae; genus Endozoicomonas_A. The sequence goes on from JBPCXN010000096.1 coordinate 64,114, forward strand.
GGTCTAAAGTGATGATATAGAGGTAACCGACGTGCGTATCAAAGTTGAAAGAGGAAGCTTCGAAACAGGTCGACAAGCTACCTCTTTTCTGGTATTGCTGTATCAGGCGGGCTGACTTATCTCTTTTCCAACTGGCCGGTTTTTACCTGTGAATCTGCTTTCGCCGGAATAGAAACATCCAGATACTCACCGGTTTTCAGCCTGGTTACCTTAGCGTCCCGGCTGCACACGGAATGCAGCGTCAGAGTGCCAAACAACATTTTCAGGCTGACATTTCAGCGGCTTTTTGTCTTGCTGCAGGAAATGTCTGCAGCTTGGCTTTCACGTCTTCAATCAGCGCTCCAGGTGCTCGAGCTTTCCTTTTACGCCTTCCCACTCGTCGGCCTCAGGCAGGGGGTCTTTCTTCTCGGTAATATTATCCCATACCTCAGAGAGAACTGCGTTCAGTTCGATGAATTCCTGTTGATCTTCAGGCACTTCATCTTCTGCAAAGATGGCGTTGGCCGGGCATTCTGGTTCACAGAGTGCACAGTCGATGCATTCGTCCGGATGAATGACCAGGAAGTTGGGTCCTTCATAGAAGCAGTCCACGGGACATACTTCCACACAGTCGGTGTATTTGCACTTTATGCAGTTCTCACCCACGATGAAAGCCATGGTATAAACTCCGTTTGTTCAGGCTGGTTCAAGGCAGTGAACTTTTGTGCCGGATTGCCCGGTCGTTACACTGCGTTGTTGTAACAGGCGCAGATTCTAACAGCATTGCGTCTGCGGTAGTAGTTCAACAGGTTATGAGCTTAGGTCAGGTTTTTCATATCATAGATCAGCTCAAGCGCCTGGCGTGGAGTCAGGTTGTCCGGATTGACCTGCTCAAGCATATCGACGGCTGGATGCGGCTCTGTCGGCGCGAACATATCAGACTGCAATGGCTGACTGATTGCTGCGCTGTTGCCCGGATCGACACTGTTACCGTTTGATTCCTGTTCCAGCACCATCAATCGCTGTCTTGCCTGATTCACTACATGCCTTGGTACACCGGCCAGCTGGGCGACCTGCAGACCGTAGCTCTGACTGGCAGGCCCTTCCTGAACTGCATGAAGGAAGACGATACGATCTTCATGCTCGGTGGCGTTCAGGTGAACGTTGGCGACTGTTTGGCACTCTTCGGGGAGCTGGGTCAGCTCAAAGTAATGAGTGGCGAAGAGGGTAAAAGCTTTAACCGATTCAGCCAGGTAATGGGCGCAGGCCCAGGCCAGTGACAAACCATCGAAAGTGCTGGTTCCGCGACCGATTTCATCCATCAGCACCAGGCTGTTTTCCGTGGCGTTGTGCAGAATGTTGGCGGTTTCCGTCATTTCGACCATGAAAGTCGAGCGTCCACCCGCCAGGTCGTCAGAAGAACCGATGCGGGTAAAGATCCGATCCACCATGCCTATTCTTGCACTGCTGGCCGGAACAAAACTGCCGATATGGGCCAGCAGCACAATCAGTGCCGTCTGTCGCATATAGGTAGATTTACCACCCATGTTGGGTCCGGTGATGACCAGCATACGTCGCTGGTGGTTGAAATCGACGCCATTGGCGACAAATGGCTCATCCAGCACCTGCTCGACCACCGGGTGGCGACCTTCCTCGATAAGAATGCCCGGCGCCACAGACAATTCCGGCTGGCAGAGGTTCAGTGTCTCAGCACGTTCGGCAAGGTTGCTCAGTACATCCAGCTCAGCCAGCCCCATCGCGCTTTCCTGCAGTGAACCCAGGTGTTCCAGCAGGTGGTCGAGCAGTTCATCATACAGTGCTTTTTCCCTGGCCAGCGCACGGCTCTTGCTGGACAGCGCCTTGTCTTCAAATTCTTTCAGTTCCGGCGTGATAAAACGCTCGGTATTTTTCAGAGTCTGACGGCGAATGTAGTCTACAGGGGCGTCATCGGACTCCCTGCGGCTCAGTTCTATGTAATAGCCATGGACACGGTTGTAGCCGACTTTCAGGCTTGGCAGTCCGGTGCGCTCCCTTTCCCTTTTTTCCAGCTGAACCAGGTAGTCGCCGGCATTCTCACTAAGGGATCGGAATTCATCAAGGTCTGCGTCAAACCCTTCGGCAATCACACCACCGTCACGGATTACGACCGGAGGGTTTTCAATGACGGCTCTGTCCAGATGGTTAGACAGTTCCGGATGTTCGTTGATAACAGCGGCCAGCTGCTGAACCTGTTCATGGTCTATGTCGGTCAGAATGACCTGCAGTTCTGGTAATTGCTTGAGTGCATCACGCAGGCGAGCAAGGTCTTTGGGGCGTGCTGACTTGAGAGCAACCCTGGCAAGTATCCGCTCAATGTCACCAATGCCTTTCAGCACAGGCTGGATGCTTTCAAAATGATAGCCGCGGTTCAGCTCGGCAATGGATGATTGTCGGCCCTGTAGCTTTTTCAGGTTGCGCAGCGGGCGGTTGAGCCAGCGCCCCAGAAGACGGCTGCCCATGGCAGTGGATGTTTTGTCCATGACCGACATCAGGGTATGGTCTTTCCCTCCAGCGAGGTTGAGGCTCAGTTCCAGGTTGCGACGGCTGGCCGCATCCAGAATAACACTCTCTTCCCGGCTTTCCTGCTGCAGTCCGCGAATGTGGGGCAGGGCGGTGCGCTGAGTTTCCTTGGCGTATTGCAGCAGACAACCCGCGGCTTCCAGGGCTACCGTCAGTTTGTCACAGCCGAAACCCTGCAGGTTTTTAGTCTGGAATTGTCGTGTGAGCTGTTCATGGGCGCTCTCCCGGTCAAAGTCCCAGGGTGGACGTTTGCTGGTCCCCGGGCGGTCATTGACGGATTGTGGCCATTCAAGGCTGTCGCTCAGCAGGATTTCGGCAGGGTTGAGTCGTTCAATTTCTGCCAGCAGGGCTTCATCGCCGTTTACTTCCAGTACCCTGAACTGACCACTGCCGATATCAAGAATGGCAATGCCGTACAGCTCGCTCTGGCAATTCAGGGCGACCAGCAGGTTGTCCTGACGCTCATCGAGAAGCGCTTCATCGCTGATTGTTCCGGGTGTAAGAATACGGACAACTTTGCGTTCTACAGGTCCTTTGGAGGTGGCTGGGTCACCTACCTGTTCGCAAATGGCCACAGACACTCTCAGGCGGACAAGCTTGGCGAGATACCCTTCCGCTGCATGGTAAGGAATGCCTGCCATGGGAATGGGCTCACCGGCAGACTGCCCCCGGCTGGTCAGGGTGATGTCGAGCAGGTTGGAGGCTTTTTTGGCGTCGTCGTAAAACAGCTCATAGAAATCCCCCATCCGGTAGAACACCAGGTGCTCCCGGTTCTGCTGCTTGATGCGCAGGTATTGCTGCATCATCGGGGTGTGATTGGATAGATCGTTTAAAGTCATTAATCTCAGTCGGTTCGGTAATAGGGGGAGTATTTTGGGGCATTTTTGGGGCATTATGACCTAGCTTTTCCATTTCCTGCCAGATACGGATGGATTCTTGGGTGCTTTCCGTAGCCATCCAGCGGCCATAGGTCTTTACCAGCATGGAATAATCACTGTGCCCCAACTGTTTAGCTATAAAGGCAATGTTACCATGAGCTGTCAGCTGCCAGCATGCATAAGTATGGCGTGTCTGGTAGATTCTGCGGTGTTTTACGCCAGCTCGGTTAAGAATCTTTCTCCATAGTACAGAAAGTGACAACTCTCCATACCAGACGGAATCGCGGGCGAGGTGATTTTCATGATGGGGAAGGGCAGATGTTGGTCGGAATACGGGGCGAACCGATATTGACTCCTGACGCTTTTTATCAATGAAAACCTGTATCTGTTCTTTTGACACATCCGCTGTATAGGCTCGCTGACTTTGCAGTGCAGCTTTAGCGGGGGGCAACAAAATGACAATTCGTTTTTCATCGGTTTTTGGTAGCTTGAATAAATAGCCATCGCTGTCTTTGGCGATATTACGACGTACCAGTATTGTCCCTTCTTTAAGGTTTATATCTTCCCATGCCAGGGCTCGAAGTTCTCCTGTTCGCAGCCCGGTATAGACAGCCACAGTAATGAGGTTGTTTTGTGTAGGATGGCGACAACCTGAATGAATCAGTTTCTCAAATTCATGCAGTTCCAATGGAAAAGGCTCTGTTTTACCTACTTTGAACTTCTTGCAGCTTTTATGAAGAGCGTGTTCGCTGTACCCATTCTCATAGGCAAATACCAGCATTCCAGATAAGGCTGCTAAGTAATGATTGGTTGTAGACGTGGTGCGGGTACAAATCAATTCTGATCTTAAATGTTGAATATCTTCTGGTAATAATGACGAAACCAATGTGCCACCATCCAGAACCAGTAAACATTGATCCAGTGCAACTTTATATCTTCGCAATGTCTGAGAAGCGAGGTCAGCAGCTTTGATCTTCAAATAGGTTGATTTTAACTGAGTCAGGTTGATGTGTTTCAGAGTTCCACTTTTGCCAAATTTTCTGGCGTTTTTACTGTCTGGAAAGCGAGAGCGATAGTCGAAGAGGCCTGTTTTAACTTCATGTATGACCGTTGCTCTTAACCCGGCCGCATACTTGATATTTGTCTTTGTAGGCTCTAGCCCCAAGGATTCTCGGCAGCGCACACTTTTATAGGTGAAAACGATTCGGAGATACTTGCCGTGCAGCTCTACCCCTTTCGTCTGTCTGATCAGATCTGAGGTTGTGATTCCACCCATTTGTCATACTCCTGCCGGTTAATCAGACGAATACCATCGGGCGCTTTACGCCACATTTTTCCCTGTGTCCAAACACCTCTGTCGATTTTGTTGAGAATGGCCTTTTCGGTATAGCCGGTCTCTTCAGCCAGTTTTCTGGGTTTAACCCATTTGATTTCACTCATTATTAACTCCTATTGACTCATGAATCTGGCTGGTCGAAATAGACTTTCACGTCCAGCGCGGTGTGAGTAATCTGGGTGGAGTAGTACTCTTGCTGTGATATCCAGCCATTTTCGAATGCCACAGATACTATGCGATCACTTAACGCTGTAAATGAGACTGCTCCTTGTCGCAGTAGTACAATTGTGTCCGGCGGTTGCATTAGAAAAAGAGCCGGATATGCCAGAATATTCAGCTTCGGATGGGGTGATTTTTCAATCTGACTATCTGGTAAACCGGGGATTAACAGCCCATCTGTTGAAAATGGAATCAGCTCAAAGCTGTAAAGTTCTTTCATTAATTGTACGGACTGGGCTTGCAGATGACAGAGTTTGCAGTTGCCTCGATAGTAGAAAACCAGACCAGCAATCTTGGCTACTTTTTTCAGAACGGCTTCTTTGGCCTGGTGCGCCATATCGTCCTTGATCTTCGCCGCCGCTGGGGAGATAGGGCGGCGGACGTTTTCGTCCAGCATCGGATCGCTTTCGATCACCTGCTTGCCGACTCGGGCAAACCGCTCGCTTTTTTCCTTCACCAGCCGGTCCAGATACAGGTAGGCGCTGACGT
>JBPCXN010000097.1:0-4193 GCA_051008495.1 Endozoicomonas sp.
CCCCTGATCGAGCAAAAGGAAATCAACCTGCTGCCCAATACCTCTGGTGCAAGGAATGCGGAAGAAGCAGTCTATGCCGCACAGCTGGCCCGAGAAGCCCTGCAGACCAACTGGCTGAAGCTTGAAATTCACCCGGACCCGAAATACCTGATGCCCGACCCCATCGAAACCCTCAAAGCCTGCGAACAGCTGGTGGAAATGGGCTTCGTAGTGCTTCCTTATGTTCATGCCGACCCGGTTCTGTGCAGGCGCCTTGAAGAGGCTGGGGCGGCAGCCGTCATGCCACTGGGCTCCCCCATCGGCAGCAACCTTGGCCTGAAAACCCTGGAATTCCTGCAGATCATTATTGAGCAGAGCAACGTTCCGGTTGTAGTGGATGCTGGCATTGGCAGCCCGTCCGATGCGGCCCAGGCCATGGAACTTGGAGCTGATGCCGTGCTGGTCAACTCGGCCATTGCCGTGGCTGGCAACCCGGTTGAAATGGCCAAAGCCTTCAAGGAAGCCGTTGTCGCCGGTCGCCGGGCACACCTTGCCGGTCTTGGCGGGCGCAGGCTGGAAGCCCGGGCCAGCAGCCCTTTGACCGCTTTCCTGGATGAAATGTGATGAGCTTCCTGGAATCGTTCAACCGCCTCAACTGGGATGAGATGAAACTGACCATCGCCAGCAAAACAGCCGCAGATGTGGAACATGCGCTGTCCTCTGACCGGTTAAGTCACGATCAGTTCCTGTCCCTGATTTCCCCGGCAGCCGAGCCTTACCTGAGGGTGATGGCAGAGAAAAGCATGCAGCTGACCCGGCAGCGGTTCGGCAATACCATGCAGCTTTACATTCCGCTGTATCTGTCCAACAAGTGCACCAACATCTGCACCTATTGCGGTTTCAGTCTGGGCAACAAGATTCGTCGAAAAACGCTCAGCATGGATGAACTGGGCCAGGAAGTGGCCGCCATCAAGGCCATGGGGTTTGAGCACATTCTCCTTGTTACCGGTGAAGCACAGGGCACGGTAGGCACTCCTTATTTCAAGGAAGTGCTGAAAAAACTGCATCCTCACTTCGCTCATATCAGCCTGGAAGTGCAGCCTCTTGAGCAACACGAATATAAAGAGTTGATGGAACTGGGGCTCGATGCAGTACTGGTCTACCAGGAGACCTACAATCGCCAGGCTTACGAAAAGTACCATCTGCGCGGCAGCAAAATGGACTTTGACAACCGGCTGGAAACAGCTGACCGCCTTGGTCGTGCCGGCGTTGATAAAATTGGCATTGGCGCCCTGATCGGCCTGGAAGACTGGCGCACCGACTGCGCCTTTGCTGCAGCTCATCTGGACTACCTGGAAAAGACTTACTGGAAAACCCGGTACTCCATCTCATTTCCCAGGCTGCGTCCTCACGAAGGCGAGTTTCAGCCGGTGTCGGTGATCTCGGACAAGCAGTTAATCCAGTTAATCTGCGCTTACCGTCTGTTCAAGCCGGAAGCTGAACTTTCTCTCTCTACCAGGGAGTCCATAGAATTCAGGGATAATGTGCTGCCACTGGGCATCACCACCATGAGCGCCTTCTCCAGTACTCAGCCCGGTGGTTATGCCAGCGGGCCTCATAAAGACCTTGAGCAATTCAGTATTGACGACAACCGTCGTCCTGAACAGGTGGCTGACGCTGTCAGATCAAAAGGTCTGGAAGTGGTCTGGAAGGACTGGAGCAGAGCTTATTCAGCCAACAAGTCATTTAGCTTCTGATGCTTTTCCGGGTGAAGGCTGGGATGACTGCCCGGCCTCAGCCCCTTCCAACATGGCGACCATATCCTCCAGGTTGCGTAATAGACGACATTGCTCCTGAGTAGCAGGCTTCTCCTCTTTAATTGTTTTTTCGTTATATCTTGCAGTTTTGATATGCTTTCTCATGCGCTCCAGTTTGCTCCTGGCCAACTGCAAAGGTGTTTTGCCCCGGATCAGTATTCTGGGATCAGTTTCTTTATCTTTCTCAATACCTTCAGGGATCTCAACCCCGATCACCGGAGCATCAGTCAATGAAACCCCTTTCTCTAACAGAAGCCTTACCGCATCTTTGCAGCCCTGCTTTACAGCTCTGTACAGGGGGCTCACCTGACAGTGATCAAGGCAATCCAGGTCTACTTCCTTCATTTCCATCAGCATCATCGCCAGCTGTTCATGCTTGTTTAAAAGCGCCAGGTGCAAAGGGGTTCGGCCCTTCGCATCAGTGCAGTTATATTGCCCACTCAGCTGCAATAAGTGAGTAAGAGCTTTCTCGTTACCACTTGCGGCCGCATTTTGAATCATTCTTGTGAGAGAGTCAGGTGACTCTTTAAGTGCCTGCTCAAGTTGATTAATCAGTTGAATAAAGTATTCGTTGGGAAAAATCCTGAGCACTTCGGGAGAAGCCATGCAAAAGGCATTTAATAAAATCTTGTACTTCTCCGGTGTCGGCTTTTCGTCCGTTCTGAATGGGTGCTCGATCAAGGCCAGAATCAATTTTTCATTGCGTGATTTTAATGCCAATTCAAGAGCTGACAGACCTTCGCTATTTCTCAGGTATCGGTCAGCCCCCTTTTTGACAAGCCGTTCAGCGATAGCAGGACGCAAACAACTACGACGATCACATCCGGTGACCAACAGCTGCAGAGACGTGCCTCCTTTTGCTGTCGGGGCATCCGGACTCACACCAGCATTTATTAACTCTGCGACAAAACACCAGCATAAGTACTTAATGGCATGGTGGATAGGTAGATAGCCTTCTTTATCATAGGTGTCCAACCTGGCGCCTTCTTTTAACAAGTGCTTGAAAGCAGGTTCATTTTCATATTGTATGGCTAAGTTGAGGGCACCCTCGCTGACAGAGGCCGGGGCCTTTTTCATAAGCAGTTTTAACGTGCTTATCATTCTTTCCACTTTCGGTTCTTCGTCACAGGAATACCAACTCCCCATCACCATAGCCAAAGGCGTTTTGCCTTCATTATTTGATAGAGTCTGGTCTGCTCTAAGATCAAGCAGGATACTGATACACTGGGCGTTACCGCCACGAAAATCCAAACCTGCAAAAACTGCAACATGGAGAGGCGTATTATTAAAAGTATTGGGTTCGTTCAATTTTGCGCCATTGTCAAACAGCAACTGGATAATATCTTTGCGACCGTTATAGGCAGCGATATGCAGTGGGTGAGCCCCCTGCCTTTCATCAAACCCCGGCCCCCAATGCTCTGAGGATCTAGGTTTTACCCAGTCAAAATCGAAACGCATATTGGCAAAAACAGATCTTTTTTCCGGAGGAAGTGTTTCCAACTCTTTTTTCAAATCATCACATTTTCCATTTGCGCAAAATTCATACCAACGTTTTTTATCACTTCTTGAAATTTCTTTCTGTTGCTGTGCCTCAACCTTCCTGGTGGGCAGTGCTTGCTGATCCAAAGGGGTATATATCGACCTTGCCGCCTGCACTGCTGCCTCAGGGACTTCAGCAATGGCTACAGCACCAGTTGCCTCCATCTTCTTTTCGACCTCTACAGGCCTTTGCCCACCAGAGCCCGGTGCTGAAGATACATTCATGGCAAACCCTCCTGTTTCTTCCGTACCCGTTAAAAGCTCTCGTTTTAATAGACAACAAAAATGGTCAATACATTCCAGCCAGATTGACAGAGGTTTCAGCCCTGCTAACACTTTCCATCGACCCTTAGTGTTCTCACTTTGAATGCTGACACCCAACCTTTCCCATGATTTTTCACTTCTGATATGCTTCAGGCGTTAACAGACAACCCACAAAATCATCATGAGCTACAACGATCAGGAGCTTTTTCTTCAGGAAATGCAGGGTGTCACGCCTTTGAAAAACCGCACCCGGGCAGACACCCAGAGAAAAAGTCTCTGTACTCCCGGCCAGTAACTGCTCAAAATCCATTGGCAGCAGCCGTTTTCTGGTAGCCTGACGCTTCCAGAATAAGTTGTCCCAGTCGGGGTATCTGGTTGGTTCCAGTCAGCCTGTCTTTGAGGTAGTTGGCAAAGGATAGCCCATGTTGTTTACAGGTCTTTTTCAAGCTGGCGAAAGTGTCACGACTCTTCCTCCCAAGCTCACTCCGGGTGCCACCACTGACTTTTCGCCGTTTCACATATTCCCTGATCTGCCTTTCGCTCAGATTGTTGTGCAGTGGCAACCACGGATACTCCAGAACCAATAGTAGATCT
>JBPCXN010000098.1:0-12798 GCA_051008495.1 Endozoicomonas sp.
CATGGGCGTGTGATTGCGGCGCTGTCCATGATCGGGACATTAACGCCGCCATCAACATAAAGCGGCAGGGCATTTTGAAGTTAAAGGCGGAAGGGCTGTCCGTCTCTGCTGATGGAGGCAAGCGTAAATCCGGCACACTGCCGGTTGCTGCCTAAGAAGTCAGAAGCCTCACCCGACAGGGCGGGGAGCAGTCACCGCGTGCTCAGCCAAAGTCAGAGTTTTTCGAGACTAAAGTGTGTTACCAGCCAGGCAGTGTTTTCTGTCTATAACAAGCCGGTCGGAAAATCCTCTACTATCTTTGCAGCAGTCCGAAATGGAGAGACTGCCATGCAAGAGTATGAAGAACTCATCAGCGAACTGATTGATCTGGGCATCAGTTCCAACCCGGTGTGCCCTTTCACCTGCTGCATTCTGGATTCCAGTGGCCAGATACTGGTCACAGCCGCCAATGCTATGCACATCAGTCCACTGTTCAGCGCCGAAGGTCTGGCTCTGCACATGCTTGCAGGCCATTACCGCTGCCGGCTGGAACAGGAGCTCACCCTTGTGACCACAGCAGAACCGGAATGCGGCGCCATCTCAGCCATGTCCTGGGGGCAGTTCAGTGGTATCAATGTCGCCAGAATTGTCTATGGCGCATCGCGAGAGAAGCTCGATAAGCTCTGGGAGTGTGACTTCAGTCCTGGCGCCAGGGAAATGGTCGACCGGCTTCCAGACAAAATAGTGAAAAAACCGGAATTGTCAGGCCCTGTCCTGGAGGACGACTGCATGGAGGCCTTTGATGAAGGGAAAAAACTCTATGACGCGGCAGAGATGCCGGTACTCTCAATGGATCTGGAAGATTACTGGATGGCGGGAGACTGGCTGCTGGAGGAATAAGGGGAAAAGCAAATTAATTCACCCCCTTACCCATTCGATTCCCGTTGCCCGCTTCTCGAGTAAAACAAAAACAGGGAGCCTGCCGGAATTACCACCGTAGTGAGTAAAAACAAGGAGTCCATTAACGACTTTTCTTACGGATTACGGGAAGCGGAAAGCGGACGATCCTAAAATCACAGTCCATCCATGGACAGTTGAGTTGCTGGAAGTCACCTTCCAGCAACCATCAGACCATCATTCTTCGTCAATATTCAATTTTACCTTGGCGCCATCCTTGAGGCTGCGCAGGTATTCACCAAAGAGATTACGACCTGTGCCGCTGGCGATATAGGCGCCCAACATGCGATTTCGGGCAGCATCAACAGTGGTGGCTTCACCCGGATAAACGCCCTTCAGGGCAATCAGGGCGACATCGCCATTGGCCAGCTCGGTTCTGCCAAACACCGGGCTTTCCCCTTCCGGATGTTTCATCCTGAAAGCCTGCGCCAGAAGCTGGGCAGGAACGCCCTGCTGGGCTCGTGTCGCCTTGAGACTTTCTGTCCAGGCCAGGGATTCGCTGGAAGCCAGTTCCGCGGCATTGGCACCATCACTGAGCTCAGCCAGCAATTTATCTGCCCGGGCCTGCATAAGCTTGCGGGCTTCTTCCAATTTGATGGACTGCACTAAAGATTCACGTACGTCTTCCAGAGGCTCAGGCTCTGGCCGCATGTGTTTGCCGACACGCAGAACCATGACCTTTTCCGGCGTCAACTCAATCAGTTCACTGTTAGCGCCCAGCTCTATCACATCATCACTGAACGCAGCTGCAACCACTTTTGGATCAGCTGTGATATCTGTACCGCCATTGCGACCAAAGGGTTCACTGGTCATGACTTTAAGGCCAAGCTGTTCAGCCGGCTGCGCCAGGTCGGAAGCTTCGAAGCTGATATCCGCCAGCTGGCGGCTTCGATCCAGGAACAGGACACTGGCTTCCCGGTCGCGCAGGTCAGCTACGATTTCATCTTTCAGATCAGCCAGGGTCGGCAGGGTCACTTCTTCCCTGCTGTCCAGCCTTAGAACCTGCAGGCCATAGTCCGTCACTACAGGCTCGGAAACCTGTCCCACTTCAAGGGCCGCCACAGCATTGTCGAAGTCATCACCGAAGAAGCCCGGCTCCACCATACCCATGCTACCGCCATTACCAGCTGTAACAGGGTCATCTGAATATTCTTTGGCAAGATCGGTAAAGGTGCCACCAGCCTTAAGTTTGGCCAGAACTTCATCCGCTCTCTCTCTGGCTTCCTGCTGGCTTCTGGTCTCACCGGTTTCAATCAGGATCGTGGAAACGGACTGACGGTCGGAAGCCGTCTCCTTGAGATCTTCAATTCGGCGGTAGAATTCATCCTGGACATCGCTGTCATCGACAACAATGGTGTTCACCACGGAACCTTTTTCCATGATCACATAGCGAATAATGACCTGCTCTGGCGTCATGTAACGATCACCATTGGCCTCGTAGTACTCGGAAATCTGATCGGCGGCAGGCTGTATAGAATCGCGGACGGATGCTGCATCAAGCGTCATCCAGGCGATGTCACGGGACTGGTTTTCCAGGGCGTTGAGTTTCTTGAGCTCATCCGCGGTAACGAATTCGGAGCCGGCAACACCTGACTGAACCTGGGTCAGCAGGGTTTCCTCTCTCAGCAGAGTGCGGAACTGCAGAGGTGTCATACCGAAATTGCGGACCATCATCTGGAACCGGTCCTGGTTGAAGCGACCGTCCTGCTGGAATTCCTGCATGCTGACAATCATTTTGTCCAGAGCATCTGTGCCAACGTCCATACGGCCGGATTTGGCTTGCTGGAGCAGCAGGGAACGGTCAATCAGGGAATTCAGGACATTTTCCCTCAGCACCTTCTCGTCGATCAGGGCTGGATCGAACTGATCGCCCATCTGCTGAATCAGCATACGCCTCTGTTGCTCAATGGCCTGGGCCAGCTGGGCACGGGTTATATCCTGGCCGTTGACAGTGGCCACATCAGGATTATTTGGATTTGGCGACAGCGTTTCCAGACCGGTGATCGCCATCATGAAAGCAATGATGCCAACGATGACGAAAGTCACCCAGCTTTTTGCCTTGTCCCTCATTGATTGGAGCATACTAACCTCAGGTTCCAAGCTCGCTGAATCAGCTCAATGTCCAAGCGGCCAGTTGCGGCCCTCAGTAAACAGCCATGAGCGAAAGAAACTCTACTTTCACCACCCAGTGATGAAACTTTTTCACAATGAAAAAAAAGCGCATCGATAACGATACGCCTTTTCTGGAAGGAAGCGCCAATCACAACGCTGTTGCCCTTATGACAACCGCAGATTCCGCCCCTCTCCTGTTTTATGGTTCTCTGAAGCCTGTCAGGACTTCACACCCGGCGCTTTTCAGTTAACCGCGTCTTTGAGAGCCTTGCCAGCCTTGAAGCTAGGAATCCTGGCTGCAGCGATCTCAATGGGCTCACCAGTCTGAGGATTACGACCGGTGCGGGCCGCACGTTCCTTAACGGCGAAAGTACCAAAGCCAACCAGAACGACCTGTTCACCGTCTTTCAGTGCAGTAGTGACAGAGTTGATCATGGCGTCCAGGGCGCGACCAGCGGCAGCCTTCGGGATATCTGCAGATGCCGCAATTGCATCAATCAGCTCGGACTTGTTCACTCTATTCCCCTTCTTTGTAGGATGCTTTTATAGCCAAAATAGCTAGATGACATTATGAAACGCAAACGTCCCCAATGCCTGACCCAACGGGCGCTCTGCTATGCTGCGTGATTTTAGTCGAAAACTCAAGCAACAGCGCAGTTCACCCGGCATTTAATGCCGAAAATCCACCGGACCTGTGATTTAGTAACAGACAATGGACGTACGACAACCGAAACCCGGTTCATTCCAGACAAATTTTCCAGCATTGTCATACAGGGTCTTCACCATACTCACGCCTGCAACAGGTATACAGCTCCCTGAATGCAGGCGGTAACCGTGAGTCCAGGTATCAGATACTGAAATACTGGAGCTTGCCAGGGATACCGTGAACGATTCGCCAGAAGCGGTTCGATCACTGGGTTGAGGTAGCCGCTTGTTATACCAATGAGGTTACAGCCCTGTCAACACGCAACCCCGCGCGGTTGCTGTACGTACGCCCTAATTAGAACGTACGTACAATAAACTCAGTGGGTTTTGAAACGTCCGCCGTCTTTTTCCGCACCACCGTCTGCCTTAGACACGTCTGCCTCGTCATCGGAAAGAGCGGTTGGCATGTACTGAAGAGCTATCCCCAGAACCTCATCAATCCATTGCACCGGAATGATATTGAGGTCTTCCTTGATGTTTTCGGGAATCTCCTTGAGATCACGGCGGTTCTCTTCCGGAATCACCACGGTCTTGATACCGCCCCGATGAGCGGCCAGCAGTTTTTCCTTGAGACCACCAATAGCCAGCACCTGTCCTCGCAGAGTGATTTCACCGGTCATGGCCACTTCCGCCTTCACCGGAATACCGGTCAGAACCGATACCAATGCAGTACACATACCAATACCGGCGCTGGGACCGTCTTTGGGAGTAGCGCCTTCCGGAACGTGAATATGAAGGTCATTCTTCTGGTGGAAGTCTGCCTCGATACCCAGAGTCCTGGCCCTGCTTCGCACCACAGTCAGCGCAGCCTGAATGGATTCCTGCATGACATCGCCGAGAGAACCGGTCTTGATGATCTGGCCTTTTCCAGGTACAGCCATGGACTCGATAGTCAGCAACTCTCCACCCACCTGAGTCCAGGCCAGGCCAGTCACCTGCCCTACCTGGTCCTGATCTTCCGCACTACCGAAGTTAAATTTCCTGACACCCAGGAAATACTCAAGGGTTTCCGGTGTCACCTGATCCTGCTTACCATCTTCCAGCAGAGCCTCGTCCTTAACCGCCTTACGGCAGATTTTAGCGATCTCCCGCTCCAGGCCACGGACCCCGGCTTCACGGGTGTAATAACGGATAATGTCACGGATTGCGGCATCTTCGAAGCTCAGCTCATCCTTACGCAGACCACTGTTCTTGATCTGCTTGGGAACCAGATAGCGAAGGGCGATATTGATCTTTTCATCCTCGGTATAACCGGGGATCCGGATCACTTCCATACGATCCAGCAAGGGTGCCGGAATGTCCATAGAGTTGGATGTGCAGACGAACATGACATCGGACAGGTCATAATCCACTTCAAGATAGTGATCATTGAAGGAATTGTTCTGCTCGGGATCGAGGACTTCCAGCAGGGCTGACGATGGGTCACCGCGCATATCGGAGCCCATCTTGTCGATCTCATCCAGCAGGAACAGAGGGTTACGCACTTCTGCCTTGGACATCTTCTGAATCAGCTTACCGGGCATGGAGCCTATGTAAGTACGACGGTGGCCACGAATTTCAGCCTCGTCACGAACACCACCCAGCGCCATGCGGACAAACTTACGGTTAGTTGCCCTGGCAATCGATTCACCGAGAGAAGTTTTACCTACCCCGGGAGGGCCTACCAGGCAGAGAACCGGCCCCTTGATCTTGCGGACACGTTTCTGCACCGCCAGGTACTCAAGAATCCTCTCCTTGACCTCATCCAGCCCGTAGTGTTCGGCTTCCAGGATATCCTGTGCCCGCTTCATGTCATGACGAACCTTACTGCGCTTCTTCCATGGCACACTGATCATCCAGTCAATGTAACCACGCACAACTGTTGCCTCGGCTGACATGGGCGACATCATTTTGAGCTTGTTCAACTCTGCCAGGGTTTTTTCCTGGGCTTCTGCCGGCATACCGGCTTCATCAATTTTCGTTTTTAACTCATCCAGTTCGTTGGGGGCGTCATCCATATCCCCAAGCTCTTTTTGGATCGCCTTCATCTGCTCATTGAGATAGTACTCTCTCTGGCTGCGCTCCATCTGTTTCTTAACGCGACCCCGAATCTTCTTCTCAACCTGCAGGAAGTCCATCTCGCCCTGCATGATGCCGATCAGGAATTCCAGCCTTTCTCCCAGACTGCCGATCTCAAGCACTTTCTGCTTGTCTTCGATCTTCATGGGCATGTGCGCTGCAACGGTATCCACCAGCTTGGCAGGGCTGTTGATACCGGTAAGTGAAGTCAGCACCTCATTGGGCACTTTCTTGCTCAGCTGCACATACTGTTCGAATTGAGACATCAGGGAACGGATAAGGACTTCGGCCTCACGCTCCGGAATCTCTTCAGGCTTCATGGTCTGAAGAGTGCCAGCAACGTAACCGTCCTGCCCCTGCAGTGCACGGATGACAACCCGTTCCTCGCCTTCCACCAAAACCTTAACGGTACCATCAGGCAGTTTCAGTAACTGCAGGATGCTGGCGACAGTGCCCACAGGAAAGACATCCTTCTCTTCCGGATCATCCACCTGAGGGTTTTTCTGGGCTACCAGCAGAATTTTCTTGCCACAGTTCATGGCCTCATCCAGGGCCAGTATGGATTTTTCCCGCCCGACAAACAAAGGGATGACCATATGCGGGTAGACAACCACATCCCGCAGGGGCAGCAACGGCAGCTCATAGGGCTCTGACAGTTGCAGCGTGTCGTTATTATCCATGGCTCAGCTCCCCTGGTGACAACTTCTCTATTTACAGCCCCACCCGGCTTACCACGGAAACATGTCTGAACGGGGTAGCAGAGTGCAGCTTATGACCAGCACCGGCATTATCAGAATCTGGACGGTGCTGCTTGAAAACGGGCGAATGCCCTATGGACTAAAGATGCGGGTTTTCTTCGGAAATTACAATAGTGTCTATGACTTTAAACTATGGTATGCGCCAATTATTATAACCATCAGGAAAAACCTTCTCTGAAACAGCCAGCGCAGATTCAACCGGCAGCACATTCAGCTCATTTCATGCACAGTTTACGATAAAGCTCACTGACTGGTTTGACTTTAATTGCTATACGACCAGTAAATCTAAAGACGACAAAAAAGCCCTGCAGGCTTAACCATGCAGGGCTTTTGACAGAAGAAGAAAAGGATCAGCCGTTGTCTGGCAGAGCCTTTGGTGCTTCCGTATTCTCGTAGATCAGCAGCGGCTCAGACTTGCCTTCGATAACAGATCCGTCGATCACCACCTTGGACACTGTCTTCTCAGAAGGAATGTCGTACATGGAGTCCAGCAGAATGTTTTCAAGAATGGAGCGAAGTCCGCGGGCGCCGGTCTTGCGCTTCATGGCCTTCTTGGCAACGGCACGCAGTGCGTCTTCACGGAAGTCCACATCCACCGATTCCATATCGAACAGCTTGGTGTACTGCTTCGTCAATGCGTTCTTCGGCTCGGTCAGGATGCGAACCAGGGCCTCTTCATCCAGCTCCTCAAGGGTAGCGATGACGGGCAGACGGCCGACAAATTCCGGGATCAGGCCGAACTTAACCAGGTCTTCCGGCTCCACTTCCTTAAAGGTCTCGCCGAGGTCCTTCTTGTCATCCTTGCTTGTTACTTCTGCTGAGAAACCGATGCCTGACTTGTCGGTACGGTCACGGATCACCTTGTCCAGACCGGCAAATGCACCACCACAGATGAACAGGATGTTGGAGGTATCAACCTGCAGAAACTCCTGCTGGGGGTGCTTGCGCCCCCCCTGGGGTGGCACGGAAGCCACAGTACCCTCAATCAGCTTCAGCAGAGCCTGCTGAACACCCTCACCGGAGACATCCCGGGTGATGGAAGGGTTGTCGGACTTCCTGGAAATCTTGTCGATCTCATCGATATAGACAATACCCACCTGAGCCTTTTCCACATCGTAATCACATTTCTGCAGCAGTTTCTGAATAATGTTTTCAACGTCTTCACCCACGTAACCGGCTTCGGTCAGCGTGGTGGCGTCAGCGATGGTAAAGGGAACATTCAGCAGGCGCGCCAGGGTTTCAGCCAGCAGGGTCTTACCACTGCCGGTCGGGCCGAGCAGCATGATATTACTCTTGCCGAGTTCGACATCGTCTTTCTTCTTGTCACCGTAGCGGAGCCGCTTGTAATGGTTGTAAACAGCCACCGACAGCACCTTTTTGGCGCGCGGCTGACCAATCACGTACTCATCAAGAATTTCCTTGATCTCGCGGGGTGTCGGCAACTTGTCGGAAGAGCTGTCGGTTACGCTGTCCTGGATCTCTTCGCGAATAATGTCATTGCAGAGATCGACACACTCGTCACAAATAAACACAGATGGGCCAGCGATGAGCTTACGCACCTCATGCTGACTTTTACCGCAGAAAGAGCAGTACAGCAGTTTACCGTTTTCTTCACCTTTACCGCTTGTTTCGTCGGTCATTCGATTACCCTGTTGTAAAGACAACGCCTGTCATAAACAAGATGCAGGCATCGGGGTGCTTTTTCAAGTGAGATAAGTGGAGAATAACAGAAAACTGGCAGAACCTGTAAAGGTCGTGCCAGCGTCTTCAGCCTGTTTCCCTGACTACCAGCAACCAGCACCCACATAGCTACTCGGCAGTTACTCGGCAGTTACTCGGCAGCTACTCGACTGGACAGAACCTTGTCAATCAATCCGTACTCAACCGCTTCTTCGCCACTCATGAAGTTATCGCGGTCGGTATCTTTTTCCACCACTTCCAGGGGCTGACCGGTATGGGACGCCAGTACATTATTCAGACGCTGTTTGATGGTCATCATTTCCTGGGCGTGAATCGCAATATCGGAAGCCTGTCCCTGGAAACCACCCAGCGGCTGATGAATCATCACCCGGGAGTGCGGCAGCGCAAAACGCTTACCCTTGGCGCCAGCCGTCAGCAGCAGAGCACCCATGCTGGCCGCCTGACCAATGCACATAGTGGAAACATCTGGTTTGATAAACTGCATGGTGTCGTAAATCGACATACCCGCTGTTACAGAGCCACCAGGGGAATTGATATAAAGATGGATATCTTTGTCAGGATTTTCTGACTCAAGGAACAGCAGCTGGGCGACAATGAGGTTGGCCATGTGATCTTCAACCTGGCCGACCAGGAAGATGACCCGTTCCTTGAGCAGGCGCGAATAGATGTCGTAGGAACGCTCACCTCGAGCGGACTGCTCAACAACAATAGGCACAAGCCCTGAATTGGTGATGGCCACGGATTGCGTTTCAATCAGTCTGGACATGTCCTGTCTTAACTCCTTGCCTAGTCGAAAAGGGCGTAACCCGGCAGAAGCCGGGTTACAGAATATCTCACCAAGGTAAAGGCGGCAGCGGCCGCCAAAACCTTAGACGACACCCCGTTCTCAGGCCTGCTCAGCGCTTTCCGCTTCGTCAGCCTCTGCGTCAGCTGGAGCAGCAGGCTTGATGGCCTCCTGGTAGCTGCACTGTTTCTCGGAAACATTGGCAGACTCAAGGATAGTATCTACTACCTGCTCTTCCAGAACAACATACTTGACCTGGGACAGCTGCTCGTCGTTGCTGTAGTACCAGTCGACAACCTGCTGAGGCTCCTGGTAGGCGGAGGCCATCTCTTCAACCATGGCGCGAACGCGGTCGTCGTCAACCTTCACTTCGCGCTGCTTGACAACCTCACCTACCAGCAGACCCAGAGCTACACGTTTCTTGGCGTCTGCTTCAAACAGTTCAGCTGGCAGCTTGCTGGCGTCGAAACCACCCTGCGCACCGCCAAACTGCTGAACAGCCTGCTCGCGCATACGGTCAATTTCCTGGGCTACCAGGGCAGAAGGCACGTCTACTTCGTGGATACCCAGCAGGCCGTCCATTACCTGATTCTTGACCTTGCCTTTAACAGCCTGACGCAGTTCACGTTCCATGTTCTTGCGAACTTCAGCACGGAAGCCTTCCAGACCGCCTTCCTTCACGCCAAAGCGCTCAAAGAAAGCGTCGTCCATTTCAGACAGGGCAGCAGCCTGAACCTTGCGGACCTTGCAGGCAAACTCAACAGTCTGACCTTTCAGTTCTTCAGACTGGTAGTCTTCAGGGAAAGTCAGTTCGAGAACCTTCTCTTCACCGGCTGACAGGCCAACCAGACCGTCTTCAAAGCCAGGAATCATACGACCGGAACCCAGTTCCAGGGTGGAGTTCTCAGCCTTGCCGCCTTCAAACTCTTCACCAGCCCGCTCTCCGGTGTAGCTGCCAACATAGTCGAACACAACCTGGTCACCCAGTTCAGCAGCACGCTCAACTTCTTCAAAAGTCTTGCTCTGGCCGCGCAGGGTTTCGATCATCTCATCAATATCGGCGTCGTTGACTTCAGCAACCGGACGCTCAACTTCGATGGCATCGAACTCTTTTACGATGATTTCAGGGTAAACTTCGAAGGTGGCAACGAATTCGAAATCCTTGCCATCTTCATCAGACCTGGGCTCAACGCTTGGAGCACCGGCCGGATTCAGTTTTTCTTCGGTGATTGCCTGGACAAATGCCTGCTGCATCTGTTCACCCAGAACCTCCTGGCGTGCACCCAGACCGTAGCGGCGCTTCATCACTTTCATGGGCACCTTGCCGGGGCGGAAACCGTCCAGACGAACACGGCGGGCCATGTCCTGCAGACGTTTGGTGATTTCACCGTCGATCTGCTCAGCAGGAATAGTGATTGTCAGGCGACGTTCCAGGCCGGAAGTCGTTTCAAGGGAGACTTGCATTTGTGTTCCTCAATACTGAACCTGAATTACCGAACCATCGATAAAGGCGCATAGACTAGCAAATGTCCCTGACCGTTGCATCAGCCGTGGACAAACACTCTCACGCCACCTCAATCCCGAGGCAACGGACTAGCGGCAATCTAGTCACCCGCCCGGTAACCAGGGCGTTGCTCCAATACAAAAAAGGGGATAAGCAAGCTTATCCCCGTATAGTCAACTGGTGCGGATGGAGAGACTCGAACTCTCACGCCTTTCGGCACTGGTACCTAAAACCAGCGTGTCTACCAATTCCACCACATCCGCTTACAGCACTTTACTGCACCGCTCAATTCTTCACAGACTCTTTCGAGATGAGTCTGTATTTTCCCTGAACACCTTTCAAGCCATTAAAGGCGAAAGATTTCAGTCTTATGAAATTAACTGGGGTGGACGAAGGGGCTTGAACCCTCGACCGCCGGAATCACAATCCGGAGCTCTACCAACTGAGCTACGCCCACCAGCAACTACTCAATCTACCTGATTTATCACGCCCTTCGACATCATCAAACCAGAAGATCTGATCGTATGGCGCACCCGGCAGGATTCGAACCTGCGACCATCCGCTTAGAAGGCGGATGCTCTATCCAACTGAGCTACGGGCGCCCTGACCTGATCGTCAAACTTATCGCTCGACCCACTTCCATTCAATGAACCATCATTTGAATGGAAAGTAAAATAGTGGTCGGGGTAGAGAGATTCGAACTCCCGACATCCTGCTCCCAAAGCAGGCGCGCTACCAGACTGCGCTATACCCCGACATCAACGACAGTAACTGTTGAACAGTGCCTGTCAGCTGCGGCAGCATACTAACCAGAACCATCTGAATCGTCAACGCCCATTAAATAATGTCACTGGCGCAACAAATAACCACGAACAGTTTTTGTTGAAATCCGAAACAGGAGGGAGGAGAGTCTTCGCCGCCGCAAAAACGAGCGCTAATTTAACACAGCCATTGGCAGCTGGCTACAGGGATTCGCCGGTTCAGCCCTTTGAAAATGATAAATAGCTGCAGAGGGTGAAATGACTTATTCAGAACTCCGGGAACAGGGGCACTTCGGATGGAAAAACTGTCCATATAAAAGCAAAGCACTGTTAGACTAGTTGTCTTGTCGGCAACCCCAATGAATACTCTTTCCAGGTGATGCCCTTGCATGACATTCATGACAGAGTATTGATGCGTATCCTTGAGGAACAGCAAGAACCATGACCGCCAGCATCATAGACGGCAAAGCCATTGCCCTGAAACTGACAGACTCGATTGCTGAACGGGTAGCTGAGAGAGAAGCCCGGGGCCTGCGCAAGCCCGGCCTGGCCGTAATCCTGATCGGCGATGACCCGGCCTCCCGGGTATATGTCGGCAAGAAAAGGCAGGACTGCGAACGAATAGGTTTTCACTCCGTCGCCCACGACCTGCCCGCCAGCACCAGTGAACCCGAACTCCTTGGCCTCATCGATCAACTGAATGAAGACCCTGCCATCGACGGCATCCTGGTTCAGCTGCCACTTCCGGATCACATCAACACCGACCCGGTCATTGAACGCATCAGACCCGACAAAGATGTGGACGGATTCCATCCTTACAACATCGGACGTCTGGTTCAACGTGTGCCGTTATTGCGCCCATGCACTCCTAAAGGGGTCATGACCTTGCTTGAAAGTACTGGTCAGCCAATTCGCGGCAGAAATGCTGTTATCGTTGGCGCTTCGAATATTGTCGGCCGCCCAATGACCATGGAACTGCTGCTGGCGGGCTGCACTACAACAACGACTCACCGCTTTACTGAAAACCTGGAAGCGGAAATCCGTCGTGCGGATATCCTGGTGGTTGGTGTTGGCAAGCCTGGACTGGTCAAAGGGGAATGGATCAAGCCCGGCGCCATCGTTATTGATATTGGCATCAACCGCATGGATGACGGCCGTCTGGTGGGGGATGTCGAGTTTGAAACAGCCAGCGACAATGCAGGCTGGATTACACCTGTACCCGGTGGCGTTGGCCCCATGACCGTCGCCACCCTGCTGGAAAACACCCTCTACGCTGCAGAGCACCTGCACGATAATCACTGATTCAGGTGACACTCCCCGCCTTATCAGGCGAGGCTTCTGACTTCACAGGCTACAGCCAGTCTATAGCGACTGGACTTACACAGAAGCCTCCATCAGCAGTAACCGGGTGCCCCTCGGTTATTTGTAGGTCTTTGTTTGGTTTGCCGCTGCTCTAACGGGTCACTCAGGTATGGTTCG
>JBPCXN010000099.1:0-10785 GCA_051008495.1 Endozoicomonas sp.
CCCGTGCAGCACTAAGAAAGTTTTGCTCAATCGACCGTACACACCAGTACGGCGCTCAATCGCAAAATTCCTTAGTGCCACAAGGTTCTGCGCGATCATCGCAGCAATTTATGAAATATCCGGGCTAAAAGATGTCGAAAGCCTGCCCACAGAATTTACAGAGACAGCCTTACCACGGCAGCAAGGTTCCTTGCTGCCCGTATCAGGTTCTCTGCGGCTTTTTGAAAAGCATCTTCCAGTTTCACCGCACCGTGTACCACCGGGAAGAGAGCATCAATTCCCTGTTCATAAACCGCCTCAACACCGTCGCCAACTGATCCAGCCAGGGCAACCACGGCAATATTTTCCGCCTTGGCGATTCGGGCAACACCTACCGGGGTTTTGCCCTGGGCGGTCTGGCCGTCGATGCGGCCTTCGCCGGTAATCACCAGGCTGGCGCCTTTGACCTGCTCTGCCAGTGACACTGCATCCATCACAATATCAATACCAGGCTTCAGGGAAGCATTCAGGAATGCCAGCAGGGCTGCACCCATTCCGCCCGCCGCGCCAGCACCAGGTACCTGGTCAACCTCGGCGCCCTGGTCTTGCCTTATGATCCGTGCATAGTGGCCCAGACATTCATCCAGCTGTTGAACCATGTCTGCATTGGCACCTTTCTGAGGGCCAAAGACTGCTGACGCACCATTCTTGCCTGTCAGAGGGTTATCCACATCGCAGGCCGCGACGAACTCCACTGATTGCAGTCGTGAATCCATCCGGGTGACATCAATTGATGTCAGCCCGGCAAGAGGTGCGCCTCCATGAGTCAGTGGCCTGCCGTCAGAGTCGTGCAGTTGGACTCCCAGTGCCTGCAGCATTCCTGCGCCACCGTCGTTGGTAGCACTGCCGCCAATCCCAACGATAATTTTTTCCACACCCTGATCGAGCGCTGCCAGGATCAGCTCACCAGTGCCATACGTCGTAGTGATCAGAGGATTGCGGTCTTCCGGTGCAACCAGCTCCAGGCCGGAAGCCCTGGCCATTTCGATAACGGCGGTTTTCCCGTCACCCAGTAACCCGAAGCAGGCTTTAACAGGTTTACCCAGGGGACCGGTTACCATTCGCTCAATCAGCTGCCCGTTTGTAGCATCAACCAGAGACTGAAGGGTTCCCTCGCCGCCATCAGCGACAGGCACTTTCACATATTCGGCGTCAGGGTAAATCTGTTGGAATCCAGCTTCTATGGCGTCAGCGACTTCTGCTGCTGTCAGGCTCTCTTTGAACGAATCCGGTGCAATAACGATTTTCATTGGGCTGCTCCTTCTGCCTTATCAAGCGAGCTGGAAAATGTGGAAGCAGTGGCTGCTGACGGCATCATGCCATTGGAAGACACCAGAAGGTAGGCGGGCAGGTGCTAAAAAAGGGAATGGATGCCTTTCAGCCAGATCAGGGGCTCGGCCAATGCTCATTGACCATTAATGCACTGGTCTATATCGTGCGCGCCTTTCGCATGTACGCAGGTACATGTTTTTTATAAACGACAGCGGTTTAAAACGAGGCGTCGATATGCAAACGACCCAGGAATACCCTCTGCCGAGAATGATGATTTTTTCACTGTTCTTCGCAGGGATGGCCATTGCGGCGGTACTGGCTTCCAAAATCATTCTTATTGCCGGTTATGCGGTGCCTGCCGGGGTTCTGGCTTATGCCATTACTTTTGCCTGTACCGATATCGTCGGCGAAGCCTACGGTGAAAAAACAGCACGCAATATGGTTCTGGCGGGATTCGTCGCCATGGTGGTGGTTACCGGTCTGATTCACTTGGCTATTGCCTGGCCTGCAGCGCCCTTTTGGGATGGCCAGGCGAACTATGAGCAGGTTCTGGGCAGCAGTTCCAGAATTATCCTGGCCAGTCTTGTTGCCTATCTGTGCAGCCAGACACTGGACATCTGGATCTTCAGCCGCCTGCGTAAGGCCACAAACGGCAAACACCTCTGGCTGAGAAATAATCTTTCCACTTTCTCTTCCCAGCTGATTGACTCTGCGATCTTCGTCACAGTGGCCTTTTATGGTGTCTTCCCCATCAGTGAAATGATCATCGGACAGTGGATCGTCAAAATGATCATAGCTGCCATTGACACCCCTCTGGTCTACCTTGGTGTTTCCATGCTGAGACCTTCTGAAGCCAGACAGGAGATGACTGCTGTCGCTTAATAGTCCACAGGTGTCCCGCCTCTGCCCGTAATTCACGCGGGCAGATTAAAAAACGGCTAAAGTCGTCTTTATTCTGTGACAGACCGGGCAAAGCAGTCGATTTACGGGGGGCTAACCCATATTATCCTACTCTTTGCATCCACTTCTTCAGGTCTGCTCGTGTCCAGATTAGCCCTATTATTCTGCTTTGTTGTTTTCCTTTCCGCTGGTCAATCCCATGCTGCTCCCGCCAATTTCAACCAGGCGAAAAGAGTGGCGACAGAGATTTACCAGGACAATCTCAAAAGCTTTTACTGTGGCTGCGATATTGAGATGCAGGGCAAACGGATGGTGCCTGACCTGCAGTCCTGCGGCTATGAAATCCGTAAGCAGGAGGTTCGGGCTAACCGGATTGAATGGGAGCATGTAGTCCCGGCCTGGGAGTTTGGTCATCAGTTGCAGTGCTGGCAGGATGGTGGTCGCAGAGAGTGTGGCAGGAACGAAAAATTCAGAAGGATGGAAGCCGACCTCCACAACCTGGTACCGGCCATCGGTGAGGTGAACGGCGACCGCTCCAATTACCGTTTCGGGTTCCTGCTGGATACCCCGAAAATGTATGGCCAGTGCGATTTCAAAGTGAACTTCAGGGAGAGAAAGGCCCAGCCGCCGATTGAGAAGCGGGGCAAGATCGCCAGAATCTACCTGTACATGGAAGAACGTTATCCCTTCAGGCTCAGTGATGGTCAGCGCAAGCTCTATAAAGCCTGGAACCGTTTGTATCCCGCTACGGAGTGGGAGGTCGAGCGTAACCAGAAAATCACTGAAATTCAGGGCTGGGGAAATTCTTATGTGGTGGGCCAGGGCTGACTGGTCCAGCTATATAGTAAACGCAGACTTTTGCAGGTGGCCTACATTAAATGGCTCCGGAGTATTATGATATTCCGATTTCCAGCAGTTTCTCCCAACAGGATCAAGCATGACGGAACAGACCCTTATTGGCGCTGATGGAATCGAACGCCAATCCCTGAGAGCCTACACAGAAAACGCATACCTGAACTATTCCATGTATGTCATTCTGGACCGGGCTCTGCCGCATATTGGCGATGGATTGAAGCCGGTCCAGCGCCGGATTGTGTATGCAATGAGTGAACTTGGCCTGAAAAACACCGCCAAGTTCAAGAAATCCGCCCGAACGGTGGGTGATGTGCTGGGTAAGTTTCATCCACACGGCGACAGCGCCTGTTATGAAGCCATGGTGCTGATGGCGCAGCCATTCTCATATCGTTACCCGCTGGTGGACGGCCAGGGCAACTGGGGCTCTCCGGACGATCCGAAATCCTTCGCCGCCATGCGTTATACCGAATCCAGGTTGACCCGATATTCCGATGTGTTGCTGGGTGAGCTGGGGCAAGGGACTGTGGACTGGGCACCAAATTTCGACGGTACCCTGCAGGAGCCTTGTACCCTGCCGTCACGATTGCCCAACCTGCTGCTGAACGGCACCACAGGCATTGCTGTAGGCATGGCCACAGATATCCCGCCACACAATCTCAAGGAGGTGGCTGGCGCCTGTATCCATATGCTGGAAAACCCAAAAGCCAGTGTGACAGAACTGCTTGAGCACGTTCAGGGACCTGACTTTCCGACAGACGCCGAGATCATCACCCCACGTACCGAGATCCAGAAGATCTACGAACAGGGCCGGGGCTCGCTCAGGATGCGGGCGGTTTACCAGATTGACGCCGGCGATATTGTCATAACTGCCCTGCCCCACCAGGCTTCAGGAGCCAAGGTACTGGAACAGATAGCGGCGCAGATGCAGGCGAAAAAACTGCCCATGGTCGTCGATCTGCGTGATGAATCCGATCATGAAAACCCGACCCGCCTGGTGATTGTTCCCCGATCCAACCGGATTGATGTTGAAGGGCTGATGAACCACCTGTTTGCCACCACCGACCTGGAAAAGACCTACAGGGTCAACATGAATATGATCGGTGTTGATGGCAGGCCCCAGGTGAAGCCGCTGGATCGAATGCTGACCGAATGGCTGGGGTGGCGTACAGAGACCGTCAGAAGGCGGCTGCAGCACCGTCTGGACAAGGTTCTGGATCGCCTGCATATCCTCGAAGGACTTCTCGTCGCTTTCCTGAATATCGATGAAGTCATTGAGATTATTCGCAATGAGGACAAACCCAAAGAAGCCCTGATGGAGCGCTTTGGCCTGTCTGCAATACAGGCTGACGCCATTCTCGAGATCAAGCTGCGTCAGCTGGCGAAGCTGGAAGAGATGAAAATCCGGGCTGAGCAGGAAGAGCTTGAGGATGAGCGCAAGCGCCTCGAACTGACACTGAGCTCTGAGAGACGACTGAAAACTCTGATCAAGAAAGAGATCATTGCTGACGCTGAAGAGTATGGCGATGACCGACGTTCGCCAATCGTTGCCCGTAAAGAAGCCCAGGCTCTGTCAGAAACGGACCTGATGAGTTCTGACCCGGTGACCGTGGTGCTGTCTGAGAAAGGCTGGGTTCGTTGCGCCAAGGGGCACGAAGTTGACCCTGAAAGCCTGAACTACAAATCTGGTGACCGTTATCGTCTATCGGCCCGGGGCAAGAGTAACCAGTCGTCAGTCTTCATTGATTCAACGGGACGATCCTATTCCATCCAGACACATACACTGCCGTCTGTCAGGGGACAGGGTGAACCTTTGACAGGCCGGGTCAATCCCCCTTCCGGTGCGTCCTTCGAAGGGCTCTGTGTAGGCGACGGGGCAGACTGTTATCTGATTGCCAGTGATGCAGGCTACGGCTTTGTGGTTCAGCATTCCGACATGGTCAGCAAGAACAAGGCCGGTAAAGCTCTGCTGACTCTTCCGAAGAACTCCCAAGTGATGTCGCCTGTCACTGTTTCTGGTGAAGACCAGCTGCTGACAGCGGTAACCAACGAAGGGCGCATGCTGGTGTTCCCGTTGTCTGAGCTGCCAAAGCTGGCCCGGGGCAAGGGGAATAAGATCATCAATATTCCTTCAGCCAGGGCTGCTGAGCGGGTGGAATTGCTGGTATGCCTGGCAGTTCTTGGAGCCAAAGACTCCCTGGTGCTGAATGCTGGCAAGCGGCACGTCACTCTGAAGCCAGCTGATATTGAACACTATCGGGGCGAAAGAGGCCGTCGTGGCAACAAGTTGCCAAGAGGTTTTCAGAAGGTAGACAGTTTGGAGGTACTAAACGGCAATGAGTGACGATTTCACTGCCGTTTAATGGGCTGAGGCTCTATACCCTGATACCGCAGCCTTTTATGATCAGGCTGCACAGATGATCTGTTGCAGCCTTTAAATCGGTCTCGTCCAGCTCATCCCTGCCCAGTACACAGGCTACCTGGGGATTGTAGTCCACGTAATACTGGGTTGTGGCCCAGATGGTGAAGAGCAGGTGTAATGGATCCACTGGTTCCATTTTTCCCTGCTCTATCCAGGCCTGTATGACATTTGATTTTTCCTGAATCCAGTTTCTGAAATGCAGAAAATGCTCTTTCAGATATTGGCCTCCGTGAATGATTTCACTGCTGAAAATGCGGGATGCATTGGAATGGGTCAGGCAGTACTGCATCTTGGCATGGATGTACTGCCGCAACGCGATCGCTGGATCGTCGTCGACATTAAGCCCGCTGAAAACAGCTTCCCACAAACCCATGATATGAGTAAGCACTGCGCTGTATAAATCAACTTTGCTGTTAAAGTAATAATGTACATTGGCTTTTGGAAGTCCGGCTCTATTGGCTATATCCCTGATCGAAGCCCCTTTAAAACCGCTCAGGACGAATTCGTCCTCGGCAGCCTTGAGAATGACCTGGATGTTTTTTTGACGCACTCGACTCGTCTTCATGCCGCTTTGCCTTATATTGGCTGCAGAAGATTGCATGACAGTTACCGTATTTAAGTTGGAGATTATTACCGTCGTGTATGAATATAGACAAGAGTCGAACTATTGCCATTTATTAATATTTTTAAACACGACATAAGATGTATAAAAAAAGTTTACAGAAAATCAAACTGACCTAATTTCAATGATATACAGGTGTCAGGTGGCTAGGGTTTTCTGGGAGAATAGTCAAAGACATCGGAATGAAGGTGTTTTTCGCTGAAACCAGCCTCAACCATTACGTCAATCGTCGTATAAACCATGGCAGGCGAACCGCTGAGGTAGATCTCGGCATTGTGAATTTTTTGTCGGTCGGCCAAAACAGCCTCATAGAGCAATCCATGCCTTCCACACCAGTCGTCTTCCGTGCTGGCATTACTGACTACCGGGTGATAGATCAGCCCTCTCGTAGCCCACTGTATTGGCAGGTGTGGCAGATAGAAGTCTGTCGGTGTGCGGGCACCCCAGTATAGATGGAGTTTCTGTGCATGATGCTTGGCAAGGCAGTGGTCTACCATGCTCTTGATCTGGGCAAAGCCAGTGCCGGCAGCTATGAACAGGAGTGGTTTGTCTGGCAGTGGTGTCGGCAGGAAGCAGTTGCCTTTCGGCATGCTGATGCGAACCCTGCCTTCGGTAAGCTCTTTAAACAGTTGGGCAGAGTTGTCATTACCCTTTACTTTCTGGATATGAAGCTCCAGATTCTCCTGTTTGTCTGCAGGGGCACTGGCGATAGAGAATGCGCACCTCTGGCCAGTTTCCAGAATCACCTGGAGATACTGGCCGGCCAGGTAGGCAGGAAAGAAGCCGGAAAGCGGTTTGAGCCAGGCACGGTGAATATCAGCGTTTAATGGCTGAATATCTTCCACCAGGCAGGACAGCTCAGTGGGGGTGTCGTTTCCTGCCATCATCGCTCCTCCAGGTGTTTAGGGAGGGTGCACACAAGCACTGTGGTGCTCTAGTAAATGGTTTCAATGGATTTGACGTGTAGGTCGGATTAGAGTTGAAAACTCGTAATCAGACATGGATCGCCGAAAATGTTCAGCCCTGTGGCATTTGTAACGGCATGTCGGATTACGGGCAAGCCCTAATCCGACCTACGGGAACTGTGGTGCTCTGGCCTGCCAGGGGGTTCAGAATTAAGGCAACCTTTTACAGGCATGCCCAGATTTGTAAAAAAGCTAACGCCGAGTCTGGACTCCCCTATGGGCAAGCCATTAACCACAAACTGCGCCTTGCACCTGCCGGCTTAATGACGTGCAGAGCACTCACAAGGCTTGTTCGCAACCTCCCTAGGTAATCTCTAACTCATCCCAGATATCATCGACTCTTTTTTTGACTTCCTCACTCATGGTAATCACCCGGCCCCATTCACGATCAGTTTCTCCAGCCCACTTGTTGGTGGCGTCAAAACCCACCTTGGAGCCCAGTCCGGCGACGGGTGAAGCAAAATCCAGGTAGTCGATGGGTGTATTTTCAATAAACACCGAATCTCGTTTCGGGTCCATTCGAGTGGTCATTGCCCAGACCACATCGTTCCAGTCACGGGCGTTGACGTCATCATCGGTGACAATAACAAACTTGGTGTACATGAACTGACGAAGGAACGACCAGACTCCCAGCATTACCCGCTTGGCGTGTCCGGGGTATTCCTTGCGCATGGTCACCACTGCCATCCGATAGGAACAGCCTTCTGGCGGCAGATAGAAGTCGACAATTTCCGGGAACTGCTTTTTAAGAATCGGCACGAAGACTTCGTTAAGGGCAACACCCAGAATGGCGGGCTCATCAGGTGGCCGCCCGGTGTAGGTGCTGTGATAGATGGGGTCCCGGCGATGAGTTATGCATTCCACGGTGAATACAGGGAAGCGCTCGACCTCATTATAGTAGCCGGTATGATCGCCGTAAGGCCCCTCGTCAGCCATTTCTTCGGGGTAAATATGACCTTCCAGAACAATCTCGGCACTGGCAGGTACCTGCAGGTCATTGGTCTTACATTTGATTAGCTCTGTCTTGCTTCCGCGCAACAGGCCGGCAAACGCATATTCGGAAAGGGAATCGGGAACCGGGGTGACCGCCCCAAGAATAGTGGCAGGGTCTGCTCCAAGAGCGACAGAAACAGGGAACGGCTGGTCGGGATGTTTTTGCTGCCAGTCCCTGAAATCAAGAGCTCCTCCACGGTGAGAAAGCCAGCGCATGATCAGCTTGTTGGGCCCCAGTAACTGCTGTCGATAAATACCCAGGTTTTGTCGTTCTTTCTCAGGCCCCCGGGTAATGACCAGTGGCCAGGTCACTAGTGGCGCAGCGTCTTCCGGCCAGCAAGTCTGGATAGGAAGTTTTTCCAGGTTGATATCTTCTCCCTGCAAAACAACTTCCTGGCAGGGTGCAGAGCTGACTACCTTGGGCGCCATGTTGAGAACCTGCTTGAAAATGGGCAGCTTCTGCAGAGCATCACGAAACCCCTTGGGTGGATCGGGCTCTTTGAGGTAGGCCAGCAGTTGCCCCACTTCCCTCAGGGTCTCGACATTTTCCTGCCCCATGCCCATGGCGACCCGTTTCGGAGTGCCGAACAGGTTGGTAAGAACCGGAATATCGTAGCCTTTGGGATTTTCAAAAAGGAGTGCCGGCCCCCCTTTGCGCAGGATGCGGTCACTGATCTCGGTCATTTCCAGGTACGGATCGACTTCTGCCTGTATCCGTTTCAATTCGCCCTGCTCTTCCAGCAGTTTGATAAAGTCGCGGAGGTCCCTGTATTTCATCGATGTTACTGCTGGCTGTGCTCTTCAGAGTGTTTGTCGGATTAGGGTTGTTGCCCGTAATCCGACAAACGCAGAACCCGCCAATTTCTCTGTAGCTGTTGATGGCTTACGTCGGATTACGAATCTACGATTCTAATCCGACCTACATGGGCTGGGCATAAGAACTGAACTGACTATAGCTGTAAACAGCTTTGTCTTACTTTCTCTTCATGGACTGGAAGAACTCTTCGTTGGTCTTGCTGTGCTTCATGCGGTCCAGCAGGAACTCAACGGCAGCGATTTCATCCATGGGGTGCAGAATCTTCCGCAGGATCCACATGCGTTGCAGTTCTTCTTCGGTGGTCAGCAGGTCTTCGCGACGTGTGCCTGACTTGTTGATGTTAATGGCCGGGAAGACACGCTTCTCGGAGATTCGACGATCCAGGTTAAGCTCCATGTTACCGGTGCCCTTGAATTCTTCGAAGATGACTTCATCCATTTTGGAACCGGTGTCAACCAGAGCCGTGGCCAGGATGGTCAGGCTGCCGCCTTCTTCAATATTACGGGCAGCACCAAAGAAACGCTTGGGGCGTTCCAGGGCGTGGGCGTCAACACCACCGGTCAGTACCTTGCCGGATGATGGAATAACGGTGTTGTAGGCACGGGCCAGACGGGTAATGGAGTCCAGCAGAATCACCACGTCCTTCTTGTGTTCGACCAGGCGCTTGGCTTTTTCCAGAACCATTTCTGCCACCTGAACGTGACGTGAAGGGGGCTCGTCAAAGGTGGAAGCGACGACTTCGCCTTTTACCGAGCGTGACATTTCGGTCACTTCCTCAGGGCGTTCATCGATGAGCAGGACAATCAGATGGCATTCGGGGTTATTCTTGGAAATATTCGCTGCAATATTTTGCAGCATCAAGGTCTTACCCGCTTTCGGTGGCGATACGATCAGGCCGCGCTGGCCTTTGCCGATTGGCGCTACCAGGTCAATAATCCGACTGGTTAAATCCTCGGTGGAACCGTTGCCCATTTCCATGATCAGGCGCTGCTGGGGAAATAAGGGCGTCAGGTTTTCGAATAGAATTTTATTACGGGCATTTTCAGGCTGATCGAAATTAATTTCGTTAACTTTCAGCAGGGCGAAATACCGCTCACCTTCTTTTGGTGGGCGGATTTTGCCGGAAATACTGTCGCCTGTTCTGAGGTTGAAACGCCTGATCTGGCTTGGAGAAACGTAGATATCATCGGGACCGGCCAGGTAGGAACTGTCTGCGGAACGCAGGAATCCAAAGCCATCCTGGAGGATTTCCAGAACGCCATCGCCGTATATGTCTTCACCACTGCGCGCATGGCGCTTGAGAATGGAGAAGATGACATCCTGCTTACGTGAGCGAGCAAGATTCTCAAGCCCCATTTCATTGGCGATCGCCAGGAGTTCAGGAACAGACTTTTTCTTCAGTTCGGTAAGGTGCATAACAATTCGCGAACGTTATATTGAAAGGTAATGGCCGTCGTAGTTGCAGGAAGATCAGATAGTATTCGAATTTATTTTATTTTCAGGATCGCGTAAAGCCGATACCTGCGAAAGCTGCTTTATACGGCTTTCCAGCTATAGTTTGCGAGGTTTTGACGCGAACACAAGCTCAAAACAAACGTGGCCGGAATTCATAATGGTGTCAGGTTTATCTGACAGCTCTCGATTTCACAGTGTATATCCTTATCTGGAAAATAATCAAGAACAACTGTCTCGTCAACTGCAACTCGAGTTATTTTCCTCTCTGAACAGACGTTGGACAGACTGTGGGTGAGAAAGTTCGCCGGATGACTTACTGCCCTTGGCATCCGGCCCGGCAAATCACAGATTGCTGTCCAGGAAGGCGGTCAATTGGGACTTGGAAAGGGCGCCTACCTTGGTGGCTTCAACATTGCCGCCCTTGAACAGCATCAGGGTCGGAATGCCG
>JBPCXN010000100.1:0-3765 GCA_051008495.1 Endozoicomonas sp.
GCGCTGGCCGCAGGCTGGCTGCTGGCCTTCACCCTGTCTCTGGATGATCTGGTGATCGCCAGCTTTGTTTCCGGGCCTGGTGCCACAACCCTGCCAATGATGGTTTTCTCGTCGGTGCGACTGGGTGTGTCGCCGAAGATCAATGCACTGGCGACTCTAATCATCCTTGCGGTATCCCTGACGGCTTTTATCGGTTGGTGGCTGATGCGGCGGAATGAGAAGCAGCGCCGGCAGGCACTTGAACGCTTTGATCACGAGGCAGCCTGATGGCTGCCCTACATCCTTGAGAGATCATCCAGGCGATTCATTAATGTCAAACCTATGCGATAATTTCGTGATTTCTGAAGATGTAGCAATTCACGCATTCTTATCGAACCAATCATATGTCCTCGATTTTGTGGTTTTCTAGATTCTTCACACTTTTCTACAGCAGTGGTGATGATTAACCTACCGTCTGCATCATCATACCTACCTAAACCTTTAAAAGCTTTTATCAGTTGTCCGATCGTCATTGAGCCATAATCCGGTGGAATCGGTGAGGCTTCGCACCCTTTCAGAATCTTGGGCGGCTCCCTCTTTCTTTCAGGATCATCGTCATCGCCCTTCATGTTACGTCTGGGCTGCGACTGAGTAATTTCTGCGTATGTGAGCCCTTTCACACCCTGGGTATCACCCCACCAATTGGATGCACCTCCACCTTCTCCTCCCCCATCCATATCCTGTGGCTCTTCATGCCATGACTGAACCCCCAATGTACCGTTCATGGCGGCAACCGAAATATCAAACTCACCTCCGGAAAGCTGCAGGCTGTTGTATGAAGCCGCTATATCGAACCCACAAGATGTAATGTAGACGGCTTCACCATCATCCAGAAAATAACGCCTTTTGCTTATAGAATGATCTTTCTCCTGCGTGGCATTGACCCTTAGCCAGTACCAAGAGGGCGTTTCCCTTTTCTCATAAATCAAAAGCAATGACTCACGGGAGCCATATACCTCAAGCACTGGAGAGACAACTTTCCCATTCTGGTTGTCGTCTGTTACCGGGAGTACCGGGAGGGATAGTCCTGAATACCTTTCTCCAACCAGATACGGGTAACTCAGAGCTGTAGCCAACTTGTCCAGAGTATGACCAGTCACTAACAAAGCTTGGTTTTGCTCGCCTTCCGACTCATAGGTTAGGGGGGTGATGCCAGGAGAATCTGGCAAAAGTATAAGCGATTCACAGCCACTGTTACTGCCTGTATAGCTGAGCACATTTCCAGCATTCGGCAGGTTTGGGCAGCCTGGCAGTTTCATTTCAAGCCAGCCATTGAAATCTGTATAAGTCGCTAACTGTGCAGACACCAAGTCTACTGCTGAAACCCAGAAAGCGAGCACCATTGTAAAGTGCAAAACTAACCTTGGAGTATTCATAACCGTGCCTCCTGATCAGATTTATAAGAGCGCCGATTGATCCTAGACGAAAGTCAGCCGTTTCTCCTGATTTTCAAATTTTTGCCAGGATCAACCTGAGATGACGCTCGACGAACCGGACAGACTTTGTGACGCTCCGATATACTCCACCGGCACCCGGTTAAAGTTGCAGAACAGCTGATAAGCGACAGTATTTGCATAACGAGCCACTTCCGCTGCTGGCAGCCCCTTGCCCCAGAGCACGGCCTTGTCCCCAGTCTTTACATCCGTAAGATCAGTAAGGTCAACGGTCAACATATCCATGGATACCCGGCCAATCACGGGTACACGACAGCCATTAACCAATACCGGTGTGCCATTAGCGGCGTGACGTGGATAGCCATCGGCATAACCAATAGCAATAACCCCCTGTCGTGTAGGTCGTTCTGTGACAAAATTACTGCCATAGCCTACAGGGCTTCCGGCGGGGATTTCTTTGACGCTGATAATCTCGGAATGCAGTTCCATTACCGGCTGGAGCTGTTCTTCAATGGGGTGTTTTTTCTCGAAGGGCGAGGCGCCGTATAGCATCAAGCCGGGACGATTCCAGTCCGCACGGGCACTGGGAAACTGCACCAGTCCGGCGGAATTAGCGACACTTCGTGCTCCTGGCAGGCCCAGGGTGAACTCTTCAAAGGTTTCCAGCTGTTGCAGGGTATAGCCATTCTCGGGCTCATCGGCACAGGCCAGGTGACTCATCAATACAATCTCGCTGACCCAGGGCAGCTGCTCAAGTCTCATCCAGGCATCACGGTATTCCTGAGGCAGAAAACCAACACGGTTCATACCGGAATCCATTTTCAGCCAGACCCTGACGGGAGACTTCAGTTTATTTTTCTCCAGCATCTCCAGCTGTTCCATGTTCTGAACAACGGTATCAAGACGATGACGCCCCAGCATGTTAAGCTCGCTGGATTCAAAGAAACCTTCCAGAAGCAGAACCGGCTGTTCAATGCCCTCATCTCTCAGCTGCAACGCCTCTTCTATGCAGGCCACAGCGAAAGCATCAGCGTCAGCTGCCAGAGCTCTGGCGCAGGCAACCGCTCCATGGCGATAGGCATCCGCCTTAACCACAGCGATCACCTTGCCACTGGAAATGCTTTTGGCAAACCGATAGTTGTGTCTCAGAGCATCAAGATTAATGACTGCCTTAGCTGGCCGACTCATAAGTGCAGCGGCTCCCCATAAAAATCAGAATTCAGAGCGGTTATCATGCTAACAGTTAATAACCTAACGCTCTTTATGTGTTTGTCGAAATTCTAATAGCGAATAAATAATACATTTATACCTTATTATCCTTATTTTTTGATCCCTATTGATCTAAACGGATGCCTGTGGCCTGCATCTAAACTCTGTTGCAGTGTTTTTTTGGAGGCATCCATGATTTTCGTTGATGGTCTTGAGTACCCAGAAGCGCCAGTGCTGATGGACGACGGTAGCTGGTTAATCGCAGAAATGGCCATGGGAAGTGGTCGGCTCACCCGAATCAGCGCTTCCGGCGACCAACACCAGTTGCTGGCAGAAACAGGTCGCCCCAACGGCCTGCTGCTGGACAGCGATGGTTCAGTCTGGGTCGCCGAAAGCTGGCAGCCTTCCCTGCTCCGGGTTTCGCCGAAGGGAGACAAACAGGTAGTACTCGAAGGCTGTGGCGACCGGCCTTTCCTCTGGCCTAATGACCTGGTGTTTGGTCCTGATGGCGCCATCTACATGACCGACTCAGGTATCGAAGTCAGCAGACTGATCGGGGAAAATGGCCTGGATGAAAAGGTCTGGCAGGATGATATGAGCGGCTGTCTATATCGGATTGACCCTGTCAGTCACCAAATAGAATGTATCGACGATGGTTATCGGTTCGCCAATGGTCTGGCATTCGGTCCTGACGGCAGGCTTTATGTCAACGAAATGGTCACTGGACATATCTACCGCTATGACTATAACGGCAAGGTAGTGCCCCATAGCCGTACGCTGTTTGCATCGGTGATTGACCCTGGCGGCCCTTCACGGGTTGTCGGTCCTGACGGCATGGCTTTTGACGGCGAAGGTAATCTCTTCGTCTGCGTGTTCGGCCAAGGGCACCTGGCGGTTGTATCACCGAATGGCAGCATCGACCGTTCCATAGTCACCCGTGGTGCCTGCCCGACCAACGTGGCGTTCGGCCCCATCGGCAGTCGTTCCATCTATGTCACAGAGTTTCAGCGTGGGCGCGTCGAAACCTATCCGGTGGATCATGATGGCTATGCCATGCCTGGCAACTGAACGTCGCCCCAACACGACTGCGGAAACTACGGTATTTCACCCGCAGTATTGCTAA
>JBPCXN010000101.1:0-26894 GCA_051008495.1 Endozoicomonas sp.
CGGAAGAATGCACTACGGCGGCCACTTTCTACTTCTGAACCGGCTTTTTTATCGGTTATCCCAAGCGGGACACAGCGCCCGCCTGGGCAGGAGCTGTGTCCTTTTCTTCTTTCTTTCTCTCTTTATATAGATAGAGAGGTATTGGATATGGCTCCTGTTTTACAGCGGGCGTTGCCCATTGTTGCCAGTGCCCTTGGCAGAAAACTCGGTGTTCGGGTGGAAGTGTCAGGCCGAAGGGCCTGTACCGATGGTGCGTCCATCTGGTTGCCTGCCTT
Organism: Endozoicomonas sp.; assembly: GCA_051008495.1. Taxonomy (GTDB): domain Bacteria; phylum Pseudomonadota; class Gammaproteobacteria; order Pseudomonadales; family Endozoicomonadaceae; genus Endozoicomonas_A. Next base: position 276 of record JBPCXN010000101.1, read on the forward strand.
CGATCCGAAACGTCCTGAGCAGGAGCGGCTTTGCTGGGGATATTTAGCCCATGAAGCCGCTCATGTTCGCTACACGGATTTTATGCTGGATTATGACGGGTCGGCCTTGCGGAAACGGCTTACCAATTTGCTTGAGGATGTGCGCATAGAAAAAACCATCACCCAGGAGTACCCCGGCGCGGCTTTTTCACTGTCGGAGGTGGTCAGGCAGTTAGTGGCTACTGGTCGTTTGGGTGCGCCCGCAAAGAGTGATTCACCTGTGAAGGTGCTGCACGATGCGTTGCTGGCTATTTTGCGCTTTGAAATCCTGGGACAGAAAGTTCTGGAGCAGGAGGCGGCCAAAGCCCATGAAGTGATGAAAGCCAGTTTTGCTGAGCAAACACTGGACTCACTGAGAGGGCTGCTGGCGCAGGTATCTGACCTGAACAGTACCAAGGCGGCTCGTGATCTGGCTGACCAGGTCATCACCTTGTTTCAGAGTCTCAGTCATGACGATTCTGACGACAAAGGTTCCGGTGAGACAGCTACAGAGGAACCTGAAAACTCGTCAGGAGCACAGACCACCGATTCTCAGGATTCAGGGTCGCAAAATCAGCAGGACTTACCTGATTCTCTGTCAGGAGAGGAACTGGAATCCGAATCTGTGCAGGGAGAACAGGAAGAACCTGAAAATTTGCCAGGAGAAAACGGAGATGCTTCAGACAAGGCTGAAGCCCCGTTCCTGAAACAGATATTGGAATGTACGGAAGAAGATTGGCCGGAAGATCTGTTCCAGTCTGTCGCAAAAGAGATGGAAGACTGGAGCGGTCAGCAGGGAGGCGGTTTGTCAGCGGTAACAACCACACCTCAAGTAGACGAAGTGGTGGTTAGTGAGGAAGACAGGGAAGCAGGAAAGGAACTGCTCTGGAAGGTGCAGTCAGAATCCGCCCGTTTGGCTGCCCAGCTGACCGGACTGGTTCAGGCGAAAACACTGACCAGAGATCGAACTGGAAAGCGGGGAACTCGATTGGATGGAAGGCGACTGCATCGAGTGGCACTGGACGATGGTCGTCTGTTCAAACGACGCTCTGAATCCATCAGCACCGATGCCGCTATCCATATCAGTCTGGATATCTCGTCGTCCATGAGTCCAAGGATGGCGCTGGCCAGGGAATCTGTACTGGCGTTGGTCGTGGCCTTGAAACGGGTCAATGGCGTCAAGGTCTCAGCATCAGCCTATCCTGGCTCTTGTGAAGATCGGGTTTATCCAATCATATTGAACGATCGATCAGCATTGGACACGGCGATGACTTTATCAGGGTTGGACAGCTATGACTCCACGCCGATGGCGACAGGGCTCTGGCGTGCGGTGCATCAAGTGCTGGAAGAAAATGCCAACAGGCGGTTGATTCTGATGGTCACGGATGGAGGGCCGGATATCGACCATCATCGACCGGTAGTGGATCTGGTCAGACGCTGCGGCCAGTCAGGGATTGACGTGGTAGGGCTGGGGATCAGTGTTCAGACGGTTGCGCAGTTGTTTCCCAGGAGTCTGGTGGTTGATCGTCTGGACCAATTGAAGTCATCTCTCTTTGATTTGGTTAAAAAGTGGTTATAGAAATCTGTGTTCAGGATCGTTCTATGAAAACTGTATATATGCTGCTAGCTGAGTTTGATAAGGCCTGTGTGACACTGGATGAACTTATTGAACATGGCTATCTTTCTGTGAACCGTAAGACGGCAAATGCGTTGGCATCAACGAACAAACTGCCTTTTCCGGTTTTTCGAATCGTTGAGTTGACAGCCAGAAAGCTTGTTACATGGTACACATAGAAGAGCTGGCGAAATGGATAGACGCATGCAACCGATCAGCTCTAAAGAGTTTGATGGCTTGAAACGTCAATGAGCGGTGGCCAAGCTACCGCTCAGTCTTTCCCATTTATCATGAAGCTTCTCTGACTTGATCTGGGTGTATACTTCCCAAATCGTTCTGAGGTTCTTGTGACCTGAGACTGTGGCTACCTCCTCAACGCTGTACCCCATTTCAATCAGCCGACTTATACCTTCGCGCCTGAGATCATGATACCTGAGGTCATTAATATGAAGTTTACTTCGGTGGTTGTTGAAGATCTGTGATATTGATCTTGAGTTATAGGGGAAGATTCTTTCATCAATGGCAGGCATCTCTTGAATAATCTCCCAGGCGGGACCTAGCAGGGCTACCTCCTGATCGTTGTTTATCTTGTTATGTGGGTCCTTGCGTTCACGAACAATGACGGTTTTGGCCTTTCTGTCCACGTCGGCCCAGGTGATCCTGCAAACTTCACTAACTCTCATCATACTGTGAATGGAGAACTTGAAGATGGTGGCCATGGGGATAAATGACCTGGCACTCTGGTCATGCCTTTCCAGAGAGGCCAGTAAGCAGTCGTACTCATTGGTTTCCAGTCGCCTTTTGCGTTTGTTACTGGAGCCAATCAGGTTCAGGCTTTTCAGCACGGGTTTGGCCTCATCAATACAACTGGTTGACGCAGGAATGTTCCAGGCCGGCCTGCACATGGCAATGACTGTTCTGAGATAGCTGAGGTCTGCACTGATGGTATGTGGACCTGCTTTTTCTTCGACGTTACGGCAGCGACAATAGTTGATGATGTCTGAGGTGGTGATATCCAGAATGTCTTTCGAGGCTATCTCATAGCGTTGCATCCGTTCCAGTGTGTGTCGCTTGGTTTTGCCCAGAGGCTTTACCGGGTTGACTTCATCGATGTATCGCTGCAGCAGTGTTTTGAGCTGATTACATCTTGAGGTAACACACAGCTGCAGCTTATGAGGATCATTGAGCTCAACCTCGCGAGATCTTGACCATTCTACAGCCGCTTTTCGCTTATCGAATGTCCTGCTCTCATGGTGTACTATCTTGCCATCACGCTTCATCCTGAGTTGAGCCAGATAGGCTATTGTGCCATCTGACCTTTTTCGTTTGATTATCGTTGCCATACCGGTTAACACCTTAATGGTGCAACATGCCTGTCGTGTTGCACCGAATGTTGCACCGAATGTTGCACCGTATCTGAAAAAACATGTCTGGAACTGGCAGTTTTTCTCGTGATATTGTGCCATGTCATCGATCTTGATGTTGTCTAACCTGTTGATATAGCGACAAAAAGCTGAAAACCGGAAAATTTGGAGAAAAGGGCCAAAAATGTTAGATCCCAAGCACGTTCGCAGCAACCCGGAAGCCGTGGCTGCGATTCTGCGTAAAAAGCATTTCGAGCTGGATGTGGAGCGATTGAAGGGGCTGGAAGAGCGCCGCAAGTCCCTTCAGGTCCGTACCGAGCAGCTGCAGAGCGAACGTAAGTCGGGTTCCAGGGAGTTCGGCAAGATCAAGGCCCAGGGCGGCGACATTGCCGAGCTGAAGGCGCGGATGGATCGTATCAGCGCCGAGGTGAAAGAGTCCGAGCATGAACTGGACTCTCTGCAGGTAGAAATCAACGATTTGCTCCTGGAAGTCCCGAACCTGCCTCACGAATCTGTGCCAGAGGGTGCTGACGAAGGCGATAACCTTGAGGTTCGTACCTGGGGAACGCCTCGGCAGTTCGACTTTGACATCAAGGACCATGTTGACCTGGGTGAACCTCTCGGCCTGGATTTTGAAACCGGTGCAAAACTCTCTGGCGCCCGTTTCACCCTGATGCGTGGCCAGGTTGCCCGCCTGCACCGTGCCCTGGCTCAGTTCATGCTGAATGTGCAGACCACAGAGCACGGTTACGAAGAGGTGAATACACCGGCACTGGTACACGACACGGCCCTGCTGGGAACCGGGCAGCTGCCGAAGTTCAGCGATGATCTGTTCAGGACGGAATGCGCTGAAGCTGAGAAGCCTTTCTACCTGATTCCAACCTCAGAAGTGACTCTGACCAATATCGTCCGTGAAGAGATTGTGGACGCCGGGCAACTGCCAATGAAGTTCACGGCCCACACACTGTGTTTCCGTAGTGAGGCAGGCAGCCATGGTCGTGATACACGGGGTCTGATCCGTCAGCACCAGTTTGAAAAGGTTGAGATGGTACAGGTGGTACATCCGGAGAAATCCTTTGAAGCTCTGGAAGAGATGACCCGGAATGCCGAGGTGATTCTGCAGAAACTGGAACTGCCTTATCGGGTTGCTGCCCTGTGTGGCGGCGACCTGGGCTTTGGCGCCACCAAGACTTACGACCTGGAAGTCTGGCTGCCGGGCCAGGACAAGTATCGTGAAATCTCTTCCATCAGTAACTGCACGGATTTCCAGGCCCGTCGCATGAAAGCACGTTTCCGTAACCCGGAAACCGGCAAACCTGAATTGTTGCACACCCTGAATGGTTCCGGCCTGGCGGTAGGTCGTACACTGGTGGCTGTTCTGGAAAATTACCAGAATGAAGACGGTTCCATTACTGTGCCTGAGGCTCTGCGTCCTTACATGGGCGGACTCGAACTGATCAAGTGATGCTGATTGGCAGGCAGCTCTACTGGCCGCCTGTCATACCCTTCCTGTTGCACGGTGAGCTGTTTATTGAGTTTGCACTTGATCTTTAGTGGGAACCACCAGATTCTTCAGCCAGCGTCGTGAAACAACCCGCCAGAGAACCAGGATGGATTTAGACAGCTCTTCACACAGGCTACAGATGTACACCACGTAGAGCGGCATTCCCAATTGAGTGGCCGCGTACCATGCCAGGGGAATCCCGACAATCCACATGGCCGAAGTGTTTATAACCACTGTCGCACCTACATCTCCGCCACTTCTCAGTATCCCGATAATACCCACCAGGTTAATGACCCTTATGGCGAGGCCCAGGCCAGAAGCAATCATGACCTGCTCCGCTATGGTCAGGGTGTTGCCGTCGAATTGGCCAAACAGGCTGACTACCTGGCTTTTGAACAGAATCAGCACGAGACCAATCATCAGAGCCAGAACCGGTGACATCAACAGCATGAACCAACCCTGTTTCCAGGCTTTTTCAAAGCGACTGGCACCGAGTTCCTGACCAATAATGATCGAACAGCCGACCCCGAAGCCTATGAACAGAGAGATCAGAATGGCCTCTATGGAAGAGATGGCACTCATAACGGCCAGTTCATTGATGCCAATGCTGGCGTAGATCAGGCTGTAGACAATCAGTCCAAATGACCAGAGGCCATCCTGAAGAATCATGGGCAGGCTGATCCTGTAATAGCGAAACAGCTCCACTTTGCGGAAAGCGGCTAGGATCTCTTTCCTGGCTGGAATCAGGTGACGACGACTGTCTCTGATGAACCAGAGCAGAACAACGGTTTGGAACACACGGGACAGAGTCGTTCCCCAGGCCGAACCGGCAACGCCCAATTCGGGGAAACCCAGTGCGCCGAAAATCAGTACGTAATTGAGAGCAACATTGACCAGAATCGCCAGGAAGCCAATACGAGTGGGTGATCGGGCGTCATTGGATGACCGTAAAGCGGCTTCCAGGGGAACGACAATAGCCGTACAAACGATGGAAGGTGCGGTAATGATCAGGTAGTCGGTGGCCTGGTTTAATAGCTCGGGGTCATCACTCGCCAGCCCTAGAATTTCTCTCGGAAACAGCAGGTAGAGAGCAATAAACGGCAGGGATATCACCATGGATGAGAACAGTGCCTGGCAAAGTGTTCTTCGTAACCCGTTGGTATCTCCAGCTCCAATAAATTGTGATGCCAGCACACTCATCCCACTTCCCAGGGCGGCAGTGAGAATCAGGTTGAAGAAGAAGATCCGGTTGCCCAGCCCTACGGCCGCCACCGAAGTCTCTCCCAGCTGGCCTACCATCAGGATGTCAATCAGTCCCAACAGGGAAAACATCATGGATTGAAGGGAGACAGGAAGAGCCAGCTGCCAGAGTTTGCGGAAAAAGTGCCTGTCTGCGACAGCCATGAAATTCGCAGAGATATTCATTATTTACCTGGAGTTAGGGGCGTCCGGATGCTGCCTGTTGATGCGTGATGAATTCCGGTTCAGTTTCTTTCGGCGGAGATTATATGGACTAAAGTCCGGTTATTAATCATGGGAATCAACGAAGGAATTTCCGGTGAAGCGGTAGGTTTTATCTGCGATGTTTCGCGTGTGGTTGTACTTGAGTGGAATTCCGAAGCGGGGTGGCTGTTTTGGCCGTAGTGCTCACGCCTGAAAGTGACGGCTCAAAATTGTCATAATGTCGTTCACTTACTGTTCATGACGAGAAAGCAGGCTGATGTCTGAAAAAAAAGAACCGGTGCTTTATCTTGATCTGCTCCGGACGATAGCCGCCATAGCTGTGGTGATCATTCATGTGCTGGGCCCTTATCGCTACCTGTATGGTGAGACAGACTCAACTGACTGGCTAACCGCCATCGCATACAACAGTGTTTCGCGCTGGTGCGTTCCCGTCTTTATTATGATTACCGGTATGCTGTTCCTGTCCGACCAGCGACCCTTCAATTTTCACTATTTTGTACGACGCAGGGTGGGAAAAGTGCTGCTGCCTTTCCTGTTGTGGTCGGTCATCTATGCACTGCTGTCCGGACAGGGTGCAGACCTTTCCTATGACTGGTTGACAGCCTGGGATACCCTGAAAAATCTGCCCTACAAAAATACCTGGTATCACCTGGGGTTTTACTATTATTTCATTCCCCTGTATTTCCTGATCCCGTTTCTGAAGCCGGTGGTCGAGGCAGTATCTGAAGATAAACTCAAGTTTATGATTGTGATCTGGCTGTGGCTGACTGTCAGTTACTTGATGGGTATCAATTCATTCTGGCACCAGGACCTGTTTCTATACGGTGGCTACCTGCTATGGGGCTATTCTCTGGCGAAGTGGGATCTCAGGAAATGGCAGCCACTGATTATTGCTGGAGGAGTGATTGGCCTTAGCCTGACATTTGTTGGTGTTTACTGGCTGAGCATGCAAAAGGGAGAGTACAGCTTCGGTCGCTTCAACTCCTATAAAACGGTCAATACCGTTCTGGTCGCCACTATGGTGTTCTGCCTGGTCAAACATTATGCGAACAGAATCAGCGGCAGAGCGCAGCAGGCAGTCTCCTTTGTCAGCCGTTACAGTCTGGGACTGTTCCTGGTTCATCCACTGCTGCTCTGGCCGGTCAGAGCGTACGATCTGTATTGGGGGCATGCGGCATTGGCGATTCCGTTCTGGACGGTAATAAATACTCTCGCTACGTTACTGTTGGTCTGGCTGATGGCACGCAGGTCTGTTACCCGCTGGATGGTGCCATAACTCATTCGTAATAACTTCAGAGAATATAAATAAGATAAACAGTCTTTTTATTGGATAGATCCAAGCTGGTAGAATGCGGTTGCAATAACAACAGAGAATAAGAGAATCGCCGTCGTGGATTATCTGCCGTTATTCCTTGAAGTCAGAAACCAGCCATGCCTGATTGCCGGTGGGGGGGACGTGGCCTTGCGTAAGGCCCGATTGCTGATCAGTGCCGGGGCCAGTATTCGGCTGGTGGCTCCGGATGTGAACCTGGAACTGCAAGAGCTGTTAGGCGGGGATCAGCACCGGGTGTTCACCAGGCCTTTCTTACCTTCAGACCTGGAAGGTATCAGCCTGGTTATTGCCGCTACCGACGATCCTGCTGTCAATGCCCAGGTTGCTCAGGAGGCCCGGCACAGGCACCTTTTTGTCAATGTGGTGGATGACGCTGAAACCGGCAATGCCGTGATGCCGGCTATTTTGGATCGTTCTCCAGTCATGGTGGCCTTTTCTACTGGTGGTAAGGCGCCTGTTCTTGCCAGACTCCTTCGGCAGAGGCTCGAAACCATATTACCTGCCGGCTACGGCAGGCTGGCGCAGCTGGCGGGAGATTTTCGTCAGGCTGTAGGCCGTAAATTCAGTCACATTAATGATCGCAGGTATTTTTGGGAAAAAGTCCTGGCCGGACCTGTGGCTGAAAAAGCATTGGCTGGTGATCTGGATCAGGCGAGCAGGATGCTGCAGGATGAACTGGAACAGTCGCAGGAACAGACAACCGGTGAAGTCTACCTGGTGGGAGGTGGTCCGGGCGACCCTGACTTGCTGACCTTCAAGGCTTTGCGACTGATGCAACAAGCGGATGTGGTACTTCATGATCGCCTGGTGTCCGAAGAGGTTCTGTCCCTGTGCCGTCGCGATGCGGATTACATCTATGTGGGCAAGAAACGGGATCGCCATGCCCGCCCCCAGGAAGAGATCAATCAATTGCTGGTGGACCTGGCTAAAGAGGGCAAAAGAGTGCTCAGGCTCAAAGGCGGCGATCCCTTTATCTTCGGTCGTGGTGGTGAAGAGATTGATACCCTGGCGGCGGAAGACATTCCTTTCCAGGTGGTGCCCGGGATCACTGCTGCTTCCGGCTGCGCCAGTTACGCCGGTATTCCGCTGACTCACCGTGATCATGCTCAATCCGTGCGTTTCGTCACTGGTCATCTTAAAGACGACAGCTACAACCTGAACTGGAGCGAAATGCTCGACCCTGGCCAGACGCTGGTCTTCTACATGGGACTGATGGGACTTGGACGTATCTGCCAGGAGCTGGTAGATCATGGCAGGGCATCTGATACCCCCATTGCCCTGATTCAACAGGGAACAACGGCTCGGCAAAAGGTCTTTACCGGCACCCTGATGTCCATAGTCGACATTATTGAAGGGCAACAGATCAAAGCTCCAACACTGATTATTGTTGGGTCGGTAGTCAGCCTGCACCAGCGGCTGCAATGGTTCCGACCTGGGCAGGAATCTGCCTGAAGGTGGTTCAGGCATCGTTTCTGAAGATTTCCTCTCTGAATTCTGGCCTGATAAGAAATGGATTCCGTGAGATATCGCGGAATCCATTGCCCCCTTCTTCGAATAGTTCCAGCTTGAATGTCCTGCTTTCTCGTCAATACTTAGGCGCAGAGTCAGACTGACCGAGGTCATGACTCCCATTCTTGAGGCTGACCCTGAGGTGTGAATGGCGGTTGGTATTGTACGAGTCCTGCTGCTATCAGGCATGATGCTGGCTGGAGACGCTGTTGCCGTCTGGTCCCATGGTTATGGCGTGTTGAGCGGTAGTGGCTATGACATCGAAGCAAAGACGCCGGGTATTTCCGGTTTCAGTCTGCACTTCCGGTCAGGTGACAGTATTCAGCTGACACAGGGCCAACATACACAGACTCTGCCTGAGTTAAACCGTTCCGCTCTCTATATTACCCTGCTGGGCAGGCTCAGGTTGCTACAACTGGTTGACCAGACGCATTACAGTCATATCCTGGTCAGTACCTTTCTGGGTATTCTGGCTTATCTCATGAGTGCAGTTGATGGTGCTGGAAACAGTAAATCGGCTGCTGTCACCGTAAACGGTTTCCATAAAATTTCGCTAACCAACCTGGAAGCAGGCTACCTATCTCACCAGGTGAGTCTTGTCGACAGGGAGGGAAGGCTTCAGATTATTGTGCAGGTAACCATTGGCCGTAGGGTAGAGGTCAGTGTAACCTTTGGTCAGCAGACACTGCTCTTTCAATACGAGATACCAGTCGATGAGCTAGTCATCATCTCTATGGGTGGTCCCCGGTACATTGAACTCAACACTTACCCAAAGGACGATGATGACGAGGATGACCGGGGATGCTGCACCTGCCTGAGGCGTTCCTGGTCGCTGCTTGGGTCCTCGCTGTCAAAACCGGCAGCACCCCCTGAGTCAGAAACCCAGCAGGGAAGTCAGTACGGCGCTACAGGCCAAACCTGTTGTGGCAGTTTCATGGGGGAGGGAAGGGTCCCGGGAGTGGAGCATGACTATCTGCACCTGAAGATCGAGGCTGACCTCGTGCATGGATTGCAACTCCAAGCGTACTGAATACTCATCACTTGAGGTTGCGAGCGCTGCAATCCTTTGCAGGCACGATAATCAATGATTTTCGTGGCATTCTTCCTGAAGCACTCGCCTGGCGTTCAACGTTTCTGACAGACAGAACTGGCCTGAAGTTCCGAAATTGTCAGTAGTTGTTGGGGAATGGTTAGTGATACTGACAAAAGGCTCTGATCCAGACCGGTATGGGCTCTGGCGCTGGCTGGGATGAACGAATCTGAGCCCTGACGCCGTTGGTGACTTGTGGGGGCTCGTTTTACTCGACCCAACCTACAGGAAAAAATACAGAAACGATGTACTAATTACTCAGCGGAAAGAACCTGCCAGGATGAAAATTATCCGCGATCAGGTTGTGAATTGGCAGAAACAGCGGTGAGGGCAGGTGGTTCCAGTCAAACCATTCCCACTCCAGGCATTTGTCCGGTTCCATGACCTTCGGATCACCTGAAGCAGACTCTGCCAGCATAAACAGCGTGATGTAATGTTTATGCTCTTTCTCGAAAATATCACTGGTATACGGGCCGGTTTTGACCCTGGATAATGCCAGTCCGGTCTCCTCCATGGTTTCCCGTCGGGCACAGTCCTCTGGCGATTCACCAAACTCCAGGTGACCACCGGGAAACGCCCAGTGCCCTTCTCCATGGCTGTTTTTCCGTCGCCCCAGCAAAATTCTTCTGTCTCTGTGAACAATGACGCCAACACCGATTTTTGGCATGGTCTTGTTAGTGGTTGTACTCATAGGGTTTCTGTTCATAGGGGTTCACGAAGTGTAAAGAGCGGATAAATATCTTTACATATAGTGTCATTTATTCACGCTGTCCTGATAGAATACGCCGGTCACTCAATAGAAGTTCTGGTGTTGCTGTCTTGAAGCAGTTATTGAGTCTGGAAAACTGGTTATCGGTCTCTGATCGGCTATATCGCGGCATCAAGTCGAATACTGCTGCAGCACTGGGTTGCGTAGTGGTTTTTGGCCTTTCGGTGCTTGGCTACAAAGTCGTCTATCTCGCCTGCCGTAAACAAAGCAGTTTCCTGTGCCGGGCTCTCTGTACTCTTTCCGCGCCTCTGGTTCTGCCCGTTTGTGCCCTCGTCACCTGGGCTCTGACGACCACCGTCTTAGAATTTTTCAACCTGCCCATTTACGAAACTTTCTCCCGGCTTCCTGAAGTGCTGGCGGTGAGCTGGCTGGATCACCGCTGGTTTGCCTTTGTCACGGATGTGTTTCATAGCATTGTTTCCATGCCGATAAAGAATCAGCCGTATTTGGCTTCGGCTGAGTTCATGGCAATGAGTGTTGTGCTTTCCGTTTTTCCGGTTGCCTGTGCCGCGTTTACCTGGCGTCCATGCAAACAGCAGGCGGCTGGTGCGACTGGGGAAGAGTGATTGCCCGTCAGGCGCCCATCTCTTCAGGCTCGATATTCTCTGTTTTCAGCCGGGTGACATAATCCCTGACGATTCCGGTAATCAACTGTGGCCTGGAGCCTGAATCAACTCCTTAACTATCGGCATTCCTCTGCTTATACCGGCACTCTGGGTTGCCTGTTCGACGACTACCAAGGACGACCTGATTAATACCGCGCCGGACACCGTTACCCTGCTGAACCTGATGAACAGAATGGTCAGGGCCGGGGCACTGGTCAAGCGCTCCTGCCAGGTCAGTGATGGCCCGGCGTATTTTTTCGCCAACTTCTCCCTTTCCCATTTGTGCCGGTTTATGACCTACCTGCTGGCGGGCTGGAGCATGAACACTTCGAAGAGGTCGGTTCAGGTGTTTACCGACACAGCCACCGGTTTGTGATTGACCGGGAACATACTCGCTGGCCCTGCTAAGAGGTTTCACTACAGGGGGAGAGGCGGATCACAGCCGAAAAGGAGTGATCCGGTTTTGGGGTATCAGCTAAGAGCCTGCTCCAGGCGATCCAGGGCTTTCTCAAGGGCTTCCTCGCTGGTAGCGAAGGAAAGACGCATGCAGCCATCGGCCCCGAAGGCAGAACCGGGCACCAGCGCTACACCTTTCTCCAGGAACATTTCCGCCAGGTCAGTATCTTTCTCGAAGCCCAGGGTCTTCATCGCTTCACTGAAATCCGGGAAAGCGTAGAAGGTGCCGTCACTTTCAATGGCGGTCACGCCTGGCAGACTGTTCAGCCTCTCCACGACATAGTCGTGACGCTTCTTGAACGCCTTCAACATTACCTGTACGCAGTCCTGTGGGCCCGCCAGTGCTTCTGCAGCCGCAGCCTGTGCGATAGAACAGGGGTTGGAGGTGCTCTGGGACTGGATCTTCTTCATGTTCTTGATCAGCCAGGCTGGGCCGGCGCAGTAGCCGATTCGCCAGCCGGTCATGGAGTAAGCCTTGGAAACGCCGTTCAGAACAATGGTTCTGTCGTACAGTTCCGGGCAGGCCATAAGGATGTTGCTGAAAGGTTCATCACTCCAGAGAATGTGCTCATACATGTCGTCGGTTGCGACCATGACATGGGGGTGCTTCAGCAGAACTTCACCCAGGGCTTCAAGCTCTTTTCGGGTGTAGGCTGTGCCTGTAGGGTTGGATGGACTGTTCAAAACCAGCAGTTTGGTCTTGTCAGTAATCGCTGCTTCGAGCTGCTCTGGTGTCAACTTGAAACGGGTTTCCAGGCCAGTCTTGACGATCACCGGAGTAGCTTCGGCAATAGCCACCATATCCGGGTAGGAAACCCAGTACGGAGCAGGGATAATCACTTCGTCGCCGGCATCCAGCAGCGCCAGCGCCAGGTTGAAGAAACTCTGTTTGCCGCCGCTGGAAACCAGGATCTGGTCCATGGCGTATTCGTGGCCGTTGTCGCGCTTGAATTTATCGATAATGGCCTGTTTCAGTTCCATGGTGCCATCGACAGCGGTGTACTTGGTTTTGCCTTCCGCTATGGCTTTGACTGCGGCATCCTTGATATGGTCCGGGGTGTCGAAATCGGGCTCGCCGGCGCCCAGGCCAATAATGTCGTGACCTGCAGCTCTCAGTTCAGCGGCTCTTGCGGTAACCGCCAGGGTGGGAGAAGGCTTGACTCTTTGCACGCGTTGGGAAGGTTGACCAGTCACGATGTTCCTCGTTTATCGTTTTATGAAGACCAATAGTGCACAGGCAGGGAGCTGGTAACTCTGAACTCTGCTGCGCTTTATGCCCGGCGCTGATTTCCGACCAGGCACCCAGGTGACAGTATGGATGCAACTCACAGCTTCGCGCATCATACACAAGCGGGGCAGGGACTGTCATCTGAAAGCCTTAACTTCCGCCTGCAGAATGGAGAAAGAGGGGTAACAGGAGGATGAGGCTGAAAGGGGGCTGGGACTTCTGTCTGAGTAACGTGCGCTTCAGTGATATGGGGGTCCGACGATACAGGCCGGAAACAGTACTTTTCTTGTTACTCTGTACGTTGCTGGGGGAGCTGGAAGAGCCGTGAACAGAGAGACTTTGCTTTTAGAATTGGCAAACCTTCTTAAACCCGTAGCGTTCATAGATAGCATTGCGTTCACTTATTGCAGTTACCCTGATCGAACTGGAACGGCTTTCACCAGCAGCTCCATTCTCCTTAGCTCTTTCTACCAGGCCAGTGAGAGCCCTGATTCTCACTGACTCGCCAAGTCGACCGATAGTCCCATCAGGCCTTGCTTCTCTTTCTATCTGAGAGTCTGGATAAGAAATCTCGTAGGCCATATATAAACTCTTTGATGCGTTTATAGCCAAAGGTACTTTCTCACCTTTTCCATTTGTGGTGCTTAAAACATAAAATGTGTATGGATCTGCGGTCAGAAGCTTTTCCTTCAAACTTGAAGCAACCCACTCACCATTTTCGGCAATCACCTTTGCCATTTGATCCGTTTTTTTGTTATCGATGTAGTATTTAAACCGATCCTGCCATTCACCTAATAATTTAATATATTTCTTACCTTCTGCTGAATCTGGTGAGTCTATCCGGACTTTCTCATAATCAATCTTCTTGAGTTGATCTTCTGACATAGGTAAATACTTCTGTTCACTCTGGCTCCAGACTAATGGATTAATAGTGGGTTTTGGCTCGCCCGCAGCCAATCTCAGAATACGGCCAGCGAGCGCCGCATCATCTATCAGAGCTGCTGAGTTGTCTGAAATGAGGGCCAAGTATGTATTCATACACTTTGCCACTGTATGGTCTGCTTATGAAGTGATACTCTCCTGAAGTTTCAGCAAACGGTTATGCCACGGATTTTCATGGGAAAAGCGTTCAGGGTATCATCCAAATTCGGCCCGGCGGGCGATCAACCGGAAGCCATTGAAAAGCTGGTTTCTGGCATTCATTCGGGACTGGCCTGTCAGACCCTGCTGGGCGTAACCGGCTCGGGAAAAACCTTCACCGTCGCCAATGTCATCGAAAAGATACAGCGTCCCACCATCATCATGGCGCATAACAAGACCCTGGCCGCGCAGTTGTATGGAGAGTTCAAAGAGTTTTTTCCGGACAACTCCGTGGAATATTTTGTCTCTTATTATGACTATTATCAGCCGGAGGCCTACGTACCCAGCTCTGATACGTTTATCGAAAAAGATGCTTCAGTCAATGAGCATATTGAACAGATGCGGCTGTCAGCGACCAAGGCGTTAATGGAGCGCGATGACGCCATCATCGTGGCGACTGTGTCGGCCATCTATGGCCTGGGTGATCCGAAGTCCTACCTGAAGATGATGATGCATCTTGACCGGGGCGATATGATCGATCAGCGGGAAATTCTCAGAAAGCTGGCGGAGCTGCAATACACACGTAATGACACAGAGTTGAGACGCGCCACCTATCGGGTTCGAGGCGATGTCATTGATATTTTTCCGGCGGAATCGGAAAAGGAAGCGGTCCGACTTGAACTGTTTGACGAAGAGCTGGAGCAGATCAGCCTGTTTGATCCATTAACGGGCGAAGTGCTGCAGAAACTGCCCAGGGTCACCATCTACCCGAAAACTCATTATGTCACTCCACGGCAAACCATCATTGATGCCACGGAAGCCATCAAGCTGGAGTTGGTTGATCGCCTGAAAGTATTGCGTGACAACAATAAACTGGTGGAAGCCCAGCGACTTGAGCAGCGTGTCCGGTATGACGTAGAGATGATGCTGGAACTGGGCTACTGCACGGGAATTGAAAACTATTCCCGTTACCTGTCAGGCAACGCGCCCGGTACGCCTCCGCCCACACTGTTTGAGTACATTCCTGATAACGCCCTGCTGGTCATAGATGAATCCCACGTAACGGTGCCTCAGATCGGCGCTATGTATAAAGGTGACCGTTCCCGCAAGGAAACCCTGGTGGAGTATGGTTTCCGTCTGCCATCGGCACTGGATAACCGGCCCATGAAGTTTGAAGAGTGGGAAGAGCGGCGACCCCAGACGATGTTTGTGTCTGCGACCCCCGGTAAGTATGAAGCTGAGCATCAGGGGCAGATTGTTGACCAGGTGGTACGTCCTACAGGCCTTGTGGATCCGGAACTGGAAGTCCGTCCCGCCACCACGCAGGTGGATGACCTGTTATCCGAGATCCACAAAACTGTGGCGAAAGGTGAAAGGGTTCTGGTGACCACTCTTACCAAGCGCATGGCGGAAGACCTTACGGACTACCTGCATGAGCATGGCGTACGGGTTCGCTACCTGCACTCGGGTATCGAAACTGTAGAACGGGTTGAGATCATCCGTGACCTGCGTATCGGCGCTTTTGATGTGCTGGTGGGCATTAACCTGCTGCGGGAAGGCCTGGATATGCCGGAGGTCTCCCTGGTGACAATTCTTGATGCCGACAAGGAAGGTTTTCTGCGTTCGGACCGCTCGTTGATCCAGACCATTGGCCGTGCCGCCCGTAACGTCAATGGTCGTGCCATTCTTTACGCCGACAAAGTCACCGGCTCCATGCAGAGAGCCATTGATGAAACTGAGCGGCGTCGTCAGAAACAGCAGTCCCACAATGAAAAACATGGCATTGTGCCAAAGAGTGTTCACAAATCCGTAGCGGATATTCTTGAAGGCGCAGTGATACCCGGCAAGAAGAAAGGTGGCAAACCTTCCAGAGCTGTTGCTGAACCGAAAGCTGCTTATCAGGCAGAGATGTCTCCGGAAGCGATGACCAAACGCATTAAGGAACTGGAAAACCAGATGATGGAACATGCGAAAAATCTGGAGTTTGAAGAAGCTGCCATGGTCAGGGATCAGATCTCGTCTTTGAGGGATCAGGTGCTGAAGCACTGAAGCTGGCAGGCTCAGGGGAAAGCCTGTGAATGCAGAAACTTGAAACTATCTTTCTACAGCAGCAAATTTTAACGGCTTACTGTGCGGGATGGGTTCAATGAAGAGGGTGCTCTGTCTGTTTCTGGGCGCAATGTTATTCAGCGCAATGACTTTCAGTTTTGACCACGCACTCTCTTTTAAGATCATTGTTGGGCCTGGGAATGGACAAATTACCGTTGTATTTAATAGTGGGCTGGCCTATAGATTGGTTGAACCTTCAGAGCTTTTAAATCTAGATAGGAGTACATACCGAATCGAATTCGGTAGCATTAGGCCAAATAGAAGATTTCATCAGCTGGGTGAGTTGCTTGTAATCACACCTGCAGAGTCAAGCAGTATTAACCATAGAATTACCTATTTCGAAGTAGCGCCGGAGAGGCTATCCGGCTACTGTCAAATTTTGAATGATCAAAGAGGCTTTCTTCAAGAGAGTGGCCTTGCCGAAATGCTTACATGGGAATGGTTGTTGCAGTATATAGGTACGTGCAACGATGGAACTTTAGGTCTGCGAATTGCCACTGACAGAGAGGCTCAAGTTCAGGAGATGCCTATCTGTAGGGTGGAAAGGGCTCAAATCTCTCGAAACAGTGGGCTGTTTACAGGTTCTGCAATTTTGTATCTGGGGCGCGAGATTTTGATGCTCAATCCGCAGTTTATCCTCCTGCTGAATTCCATGATGCAACAATTTTCACAACCCCTGGCTAATGAGCCAATTGAGCTGCGGTTTCAATACGTCATGATGACAATGTTCCTGTTAGGAGAGCAATCTGGCTTTCCAGACATTCTTCAGGCATTTACTGTCTCTTCGGGGCCTGTTAGTGATTCCTGGCAGTTTATCTCGATACAGAATAATGAGATTGGATCTCATCAAGTTCAGCTAAACCCTGTTGATTTCAATGAAGTTAACTTTAATCAGTATTTTCCACCTCAGCTTACCCAACAACACATACCAGCAGGTGCCTATTTCTTTTCAGCTGTAGAGCCCGCTGCACAGCTGACCCCTGCCCAGCACATCAGGCACTACATTGATGAGCGTCGCAGGGGGGCGGCTGTTCTGGTAGCGTTCCTGACGTTGTTGTGTGCTGCCTTGCTGGGTTATTACGGAGCTTATTGATTAAACAAGCGACTACGCCACCGACATGGCGATGGACATGCCGTGCATACTGGCAAATCTGCTGCCCCACAACGAAGAGCACAACTTGAAGGAGCTGTGGTTCCAGGCAAGAAAAGGGGCGGAAAACCTTCAAGCACTGAAACTGGCAGGCTCAGGGGAAAGCCTGTGAATGCAGAAACTTGAAACTATCTTTCTACAGCAGCAAATTTTAATGGCTTACTGTGCGGGATGGGTTCAATGAAGAGGGTGATCTGTCTGTTTCTGGGCGCAATGTTATTCAGCGCAATGACTTTCAGTTTTGACCACACACTCTCTTTTAAGGTCATGGTTGGGCCTGATGGTGGGAAAATTACTGTCGTATACCAACGTGGTCTGGCCTATAGAGTGGTCATGTCTACAGATCATGAGGGCCTGTCAGACCGTGAGATGTACTCAATCGAATTCGGTAGGATTCAGCCTGATGGAAGATTCCATCAGCTAGGTGAGTTGCATTTAAACATACCTGGAAGATCAAGGCCTGCTTCCTATAGAAGAATGATCACTCTCGAAACAACGCAGGGGGTGCATTCCGGCTACGTTCAAATCTTGGCTGATCAGAGAGGCTTCCTTCAAGAGAGTGGCCTTGCCAGTCATTTCACGCAGGATTTGATGGAAGAATTGATACCTGGGCGCCCGGGTGGAACTGTCTATCCGCTAATTGGCTCTGAGGAGGGGGCTCAAGCTAATGGGCTATCTTACTGTAGGATTGAAGGGATTCAACGCACTCGAAACAGTAGACTGCTTACAGAGTCTGCAGACCTGGGTCAGCAGAGCGAGATTGTGATGGTCAATCCACAGTTTATCTTCCTGCTGGAATCCATGATGCAGCAATTCTCAATACCTCTGGTGAATGAACCGGCTGAGTCGCAGTTTCAATACGCCATGATGACAATGTTCCTGTTAGTACAACAGCCCGGCTTTCCAAACATTCTTCAGGCATATAATACTTCTGCGGGCCCTACTAGTGACTCCTGGCTGTTTACCCCGATACAGAATAATGAAATCGGATCTCATCAAGTGCAGTTAAATCTCGTTGATTTCAATGAGGTTCACTTTCAACAGTTTTTTCCACCTCAGCTTACACAGCACGTACCAGCAGGCCCCTATTACTTTGAAGCTGTTGGTGGCATTGTGCAGATGTCCCCTGTTCAGGACGTCAGGCAGCACCATGGCCCTCGTCACAGGGGGGCGGTTGTTCTGGCTGCGTTCCTGACGTTGTTGTGTGCTGCCTTGCTGGGTTATTACGGAGCTTATTGATTAAACAAGCGACTACGCCACCGACATGGTGATGGACATGCCGTGCATACTGGCAAATCTGCTGCCCCACAACGAAGAGCACAACTTGAAGGAGCTGTGGCTCCAGGCAAGAAAAGGGGCGGCAAACCTTCAAGCACTGAAGCTGGCAGGCTCAGGGGAAAACCTGTGAATGCAGAAACTTGAAACTATCTTTCTACAGCAGCAAATTTTAATGGCTTACTGTGCGGGATGTGTTCAATGAAGAGGGTGATCTGTCTGTTTCTGGGCGCAATGTTATTCAGCGCAATGGCGTTCAGTTATGACCACAGTCTCTCTTTCAAAATCAGGGTGGCGCCTGAGAGTGGGCAAATTACTGTCGTTTTTAAAAGTGGGCTGGCTTATAGGGTGCGCCAGAATCCAGAGTCTGTAAGACCACAACGAGGGCATAGGGCAGGACACATAATCGAATTCGGTTTTATTATGGCTAGTAGAGAATTCCGTCAGTTATGCGAGTTATTGTTGTTCACTACTGATTATTCCTTTAGATATATTACTTTCAAAATAGTAAGTGAGACGTTATCCGGCTACAGTCGAATCAGGCTTGCTCAAGGAGATCTTCTTCAAGAGAGTGGTCTTGCCGAGCATTTTAACACGGTATATGTCCAAAGCCTGGCTTCTCGTGAAGCTATAGATATTGTGGATCGGTCACAAGTCCTTGAGAATAGCAGACTGCTTATCAGGCATGAGGACTTGGCTCAGGGAGAGAGTATTGTGATGGTCAATCCACAGTTTATCTTCCTGCTGATATCCATGAGGCAACAAATTTCAGGATCTCTGGTGAACGAGCCCATTGAGCGGCCCATTCAATACGCTATGCTGACAATGTTCCTGTTTCAAGAGGGCTCCGGCCTTCCAGACATTCTTCAGGCATTTACCCTCTCTGAGGGAAGCGCCAGAGACTCCTGGCTGTTAACCCCGACAGGGAATACAGAGATTGCAGCTCATCAAGTGCAATTGCAGACTGCTTCTTATAATCAAGTTGTGTTCAATCAGTTTTTTCCCTTTCAGCTTACCCAGCAGCACATACCAGTAGGTCCCTTTTTCTTTCCCGCAGCTGGAGGTATTGTGCAGGCACCGCCTGTTCAGGACGTCAGACAGAACCTTGACGCCCGTCGCGGGGGGGCATACATTCTGGCAGTTCTTGCCCTGATTTTTGCTGTACTGGCGGGCGGCTATTTTGCAGGGTTCTGATTAGCCATGGCCTACGCCACTGACATGGCGATGGACACTCCATGCATGCTGGCAATTCGGCTGCCCCTGCTCAGACGTCGGCCGACGCTGCTGAGTTTCCGGTTAACCCTGTCCACGCCCAGTTCCAGTTCTTCCGGTGTCATCTGGGCTGGCTGGAACACTACGTGGGTGCAGTCATAGTCGGCCCAGTTGTTACTGAGCAGTCGACCTTCTTTCTCCAGTTTTTTGTGGAACCGGGTACCGGGGAAAGGAGTGATGAAGTTGGGATGGGCCACGTCCAGTTTGATATCGTCGACAAAAGCGATGGTTTCATCAAAAATGTCCGGGCTGTGTTCGTCGAAACCAAAAAGAAGGCAGCTATCAACGATTACGTTAAAATGGTGTAATCGGTTAATGAGCGATTTCGCCCGTGAAGGCTGGATAAAACCTTTGCCGGCTTTTTTCAGGGCAGATTCTGAACAGGTTTCCAGCCCTACCACCAGGTACCAGAGCCCTGAACGGGAGGCTGCTTCCAGCAGAGCCTCGTTTTCGGCAAAGTCCAGCGTGGCTTCACCGGACCAGCCGATATTCAGCTTTTCCAGGGCGGTAAACAGTTCCATGGCGTAGTCCTGGTCGGCACAGAGGTTATCCGCGTGCAGTTCCAGGTATTGGGCGCCGGAAGCTTTGATCTCATCAATAATATGGCCCACCGGACGAAAAACTTCCCGGTTAAAGAACGGCCGCACGGTGCAGTAGCTGCAATTATAACGACAGCCCCGGCCTACCAGGACGCCCCATTCTCCATACCTTTTCTGCAGGGATGGGGACGCAGGCCAGGGCTTTAACTGATCCATGGGCAGGGGCTGGCAGGACTGGTATCGGGGTTTCAGCTTGAATGCCCGGTAATCTTCCAGCAGTTCGTGCCAGACTGGCTCTGCCTCACCGATGATAACGCAGTCAGCGTGTTCCCCGGCCTCATCGGGCAGGAAGCTGCTGTGCAACCCGGCCATCACCACGGTGACGCCGTGTTTACGGTACATTCCGGCCAGCTCATAAGCCCTCATGATATCCGGCGTAGAAGCGAAAATAACCGCCAGCTCAAAATCATCCGGAGAGGGTGCCCGGTCGCCGTTGGTTTCGTCGACCAGTGTGTAGTTCACCTCTGCCGGAGTGGCGGCAGCCAGGGAGAAAATATTCTGTGGTGGTGATGACATGTAGCTCTTGTAAGCTTTGAAATCAGAATCCTGGCTGGCTTTGATAATCAAAAGGTTCATACAGGCTACCTGTGCGATTATTGCTTGGAGAATATGCTTCCCGGTGTGAACTGAAGTGACAAGCTTTTCTGTGATTCAATGCCGGATCGCAGGCATATGATACATTAGTGTCTCATATGAGTCAATATTATTGACACCTGTTGTCTTGCTGAATTAATCTATCAATTGCAGAGTATTGTCGTATATCTTTGATTGATCAAAGGGTCTGAGATGCTTACTGGAGGGGAAGTAAATTGGCCACTAAAAAGCAGACAGCAGCCCGGTTCCTGATGCAGGCGACACTGGGAGCTGATTATGAAACTGTCGGAAGGGTTGCCAGCGAGGGAGCTGAGCCCTGGCTTGAGCGGCAACTGAACAGCAGGTTCAGGTCGGAAGATGGCTATCAGCAGAAAACGGCTGAGATCTGGCAGGATGTTAAAGGACGACTGATCAAAGCCCATGGTAAAAAAGCCCTGGATGGCGATGGCAATAATCCGGCGCTGCCGTATAAATGGTACTTCCGCATGGCCTGGTGGCATCAGGCTCTATCCCTGCCAGATGACAGTGACCACCTGCTACGCCACCGCATTGCCCTGGCGCTCAGTGAGATTCTGGTGATTTCCGAAAACTCCCAGCTGGAGCTGGACGCAGTGGCCATGGCCAGCTACTACGATATTCTCTATCGGAACGCCTTCGGCAACTATAACGACATGTTGTATGAAGTGTCTATGCACCCCTGTATGGGCTTCTACCTTTCTCATATGAACAACCGCAAGGCTGACCCGAGTAAGAACATCCATCCGGATGAAAACTACGCCCGGGAAATCATGCAGCTGTTCAGCATCGGCCTGTTTGAATTGAACCCGGACGGCAGCCGGAAAAAAGACAGTACCGGGAGAGATATCCCCACCTATGATAATCGTGATATCAAGGAGATGGCCCGGATCTTCACCGGCCTGAAAGCCTCCAGCTACCAGTATGAGTGGGACACGGACTTCTTCCCGTACAGCGGTGAGAAGATCGACTTTGACGACGGTGTCAGCAAGACCTACAAAACCATTCCCTATGTAGACATGATCAAACCCATGGTCATTGATGAAAAATTTCATGACCGTGGCGGCAAAAAACTGCTCAAGGGCTGGATAGATATCCCGGCGGGTCAGCGCGGAGAAAAGGATATCCGCAATGCAGTCGACGCCCTGGTGAAGCACCCAAGCACTGCGCCGTACATTGTTCACAAACTGATTCAGCAGTTGGTCACTTCCAATCCCTCTCCCGGGTACATCAGGGATGTTTCGGAGAAATTTGGCGACAAGGGCGATATGAAAGCGGTGGTCCGCGCTATTCTGACTCACCCCGAAGCCAGCCGCCCGAAAAAACTCAAGTCACCGGTTCTGCGGGTCACGCAATTGCTACGCGCCTTCAATGCCGGGAACAGCTCCGGCAAACTCTGGCTCAACGGTGATGACATCCGTGAATCATTACAGCAGTTGCCGCTGTCATCGCCGACGGTATTCAATTTCTACAAACCCGATTATACGCCCCACGGCCCCATCGAGCAGAAAGGCCTGGTGGCGCCGGAATTCGAGCTGCACAACTCGGCTACTTCTGTCGCCTATATCAACAGCATGTACAACTGGTTTTTCGGCGAGTACTACCCCATGGTCAGTACCCAGATCAGCAAAAGCCACAACAATATTGTCGAACTTGATCCTGAGGTTCTCTATCAGAGGCAGTCGGACCTGCTCAGCCTGGACTTTGCCAGTGAACTGGAGCTGGCGAAGGCCGGACGTCTGGATGATCTGATTGAACGGGTCAGCCTGGTGCTGACCGGAGACAGTCGCTGTGATGTCAGGGATGAGATAAGAACAACGGTGGCAAACTATCCCAATGAGGCGAAATGGGTTGTGCAGACTGTCGTCTTCATGATCGCTATCTCACCGCAGTTTGCTGTCCTGGAGGCCTCCGCATGAACAAGAAGCCCTTTACCCGTCGTCAGTTCCTGAAAAAGTCCGGTCTGGCCATGGCCGGCTCCGGTTTGCTGTTGAGTGGTTTGCCTGGCACCAGCCTGCTGGCCGGCACCCGTCTTGATAGTGGCCCGGCCATAAGCCGTCAGGACAAAGCCCTGGTCTTCCTCATGCTGGATGGCGGTAATGACAGTTACAATATGCTGGTGCCCACCTCCGACAAGGCCTATCGGGAATACGCCAGAAGCCGGGGCAACCTGGCGCTGAAAAAACAGGAGTTGTTGCCTCTCAAGGGGTTTACTGACAGCAATGGCAAGTCCTTTGGCCTGCATCAGTCCATGCCGGAAGTACAACAACTGTTTAATGATAAGAAGCTGTCCCTGGTTGCCAATGTCGGGCCTCTGATTGAAGCCGTCAGCAAGAAGGACTTTTACGCCAACACCAGGCCTCTGCCTGTGGGCCTCCTGTCCCATGCCGACCAGTTCCGGCACTGGCAGACATCGCGTCCGGGGGAAAGGGTCAACCGTGGCTGGTTTGGCGCCTTTGCTGATGCCCTGCAGCCTGACAAGAAAGGCGGTCAGGTGCCCATGAATATCTCCCTGGCGGGCAGCAACATCATGCAGGACGGTGTTCTCGACACCAGTTACGCCATCACCGAGAAAGGCAGTGTCGGGATGGTGTTCAAGGATCAGTATTCCGAGTTTGATAAACTGCTGCAGAAGGGCGTTGACAGTATCCTGGAGCGCCGCTACCAGGATCCGTTCAAGCAGACTTTCGCCTCCTTTACCCGGACTGCCCAGAGTCAGCATGAAACCTTCAGCCGGGCCACGAAGAATGTCTATGCTGACAGCCGGTTCTCGGATTCTCCCCTGTCACAACAGTTGAAGATGGTGGCGAGAACGATCAAAGCCTCCAAGGCCCTGGGGTTGCCGCAGCAGACCTTCTTTATCCGTTACATAGGCTGGGATCATCATGATGAGCTGTTGGAAAATCATGCCAGAATGCTGCGTATTGTCAGCAGGGGCATGGGAGAGTTCCAGGCTGCTCTGGAAGAGATGGACATTGCGGATCGGGTGATCACCTTTACCGGTTCCGATTTCGGTCGAACCCTGACGTCCAATGGCAATGGCACCGACCATGGCTGGGGTGGCAATACCATGGTGATGGGTAAGGATGTCAACGGCGGGCAGATGTTCGGGGATTATCCTTCCCTGGCGCTGGGCAGTGATCTGGATGTGGGTGATGGCGTACTGATTCCCACCACTTCCACTGACCAGGTTTATGCTGAGCTGGCCATGTGGTTTGGTGTCAGCCGTAAAGACCTGCCGCAGCTATTCCCAAATATTGGCAACTTCTATTCGGTAGGCAGCAGTAATCCCCCCCTGGGGCTGGTCAAAGCCTAACTGGTTGATTTTGTTTTAGATAAAGATCATCCGAAGCTTGCATTTTTTAGCTGCGTTGATAATATACGCAGCACTTCAGGCGGTTAGCTCAGCTGGTTAGAGCGTTACGTTGACATCGTAAAGGTCGCTGGTTCGACTCCAGTACCGCCTACCACCTTTCCTTCCATAGCTTTCTATCTAAAATCACCATCCCAGAATTACCAAGACTTCCAGAGACGTAAGCTGTCATTAAGGGTCAATAATACCCTCAGTTATCCGTGTCTTTTTGGGGGTACATCTGGGGGTGTCTGTTCTATTTTTACTGCATCTTTATTAAAAGTACCCCCAGTTTGGTCAGGAGGCACTGACCCATGCCTGCTACAGCTATTAGTTGACCTATTTAATCGAATTCATCGAAAAATTGGGCCGTTCTTTCTGGATTTCAGGCCGAAATTGCCTTAAGTCCGACAGGCTCCTAGACGCAAGCTGACAGAGAACGCTGACCCTTCTGCTTTTAAGAAGCAGGTGAAACAAAAACAGGAGCAGTCCTTTGCCAACACTTTTGAAGCCGTTGGCAGGGAATGGTTTGAAGTCAAGCAGTGTGACAAGAGTGCCGGGCATCAGTTCCGATCTATGCGACTACTGGAGCGCGAGTTGTTTCCTCACACTGGCAGCAGACCTGTAGCAGAGATAACAGCGCCGGAGCTGTTGGCGGTGTTGAGGCGAACCGAGGGCAGAGGGGTAATTGAAATTGCTCACAGGGCAAAACAGACGGCAGGGCAGGTCTTTCAATATGCCATAGCCACAGGACGTGCAGAGAGAAACCCATCGAAAGATTTGAATGGAGCCTTGAAGGTAGCCAGCAAAACGCACTTCTCAGCGATTACCACACCAAAGGAAGCTGGCCAATTGATGATGGCAATTTATACCTACAAAGGCTCATTCATTGTTCAGTCTGCACTGCGGCTCTCGCCATTGATCTTCTTACGACCCAAAGAGCTCAGGCATCTTGAGTGGTCAGAAATAAACTGGGAAGAAAGGCGAATAGAGATTCCGGCAGAAAAGATATGATTGATGATTTGATGATGCCAGCGTATCTTATCTCTGGGGTTTGTTTATCATCAGCTCTTGTTATTTTTCTAATGAAGCAAAGATAATTGCCCCTCCCAAGTCTCCTGAAACTAGAGTGGAGTGGATGATAAGGTACGAGGAAAGTACTTTGTTGTAAGCACTTCTTCCGAATTTTTTAACTAATCTCTGTTCTTCTTTATGTAATCTATCAATAATGTATTGATATTCATTCTCAAAATCTTTTGACACATCCCTAATCGATTCTATTTTCCACTTCCCTAAAGTGTTTTGTATGTTTTCTTTGTTTATAGGCTTGAATAAGTTGTTGTTATGGAATGGGTTTTTGGATTCGGGTAGCTGTGAAGTGTAATCTAATAATTTCAGTTTGCTTTTTGGTTTACAAACCTTTGCGAGTGATTGACAAACTGATTCTGGATGTTTAAATGAGTAGAATGATGAAAGTAAGGTGACAATATTAAAGCTGTTTTCTGGAAATGCAGTGTGCAATGAGTGTGCATCTGCCTCAATAAAATTAAGGCTTGCATACTTTTCTTTCGCGTATTTGAGTACATCTGTATCGTTGTCAACTCCTACAACCTGACCATACTGAGTTAAAACTTCTGTTGTGCCACCTAGTCCTGAACCGACATCAAGAATTCTGTTGTCTCTTGATGGGTATACTCCATCCATGATAATGGTAATGATTTCCTTGCTGCCAGGATGGGAGTAGTCTCCTCCCCTGATGTCGGCTACCAGTCGCTTTTTATATGTACTAAATGACATTGCTTTCCACCTTAAGTTTTTATGATTTCAGCCACGCAAAAAAAATAGTAGTAATTAACCCCGCTGTAATTTTCGAGGCGCTATATATACTGGACTTCTGTATTTTCTTCACTGTATTGAGTCTTATGTTATCTGAATCGTCATGAGTGAAAGTAAAGTGCTCACCCCAATGAGCACTTTGCTTATGTTCATCCTTTTGGAATGAACTGGCTCCAAACCAGCCTTACCATTATGCCAAAGTTACAGGCCGATCCAGAAACCACCGGCTAGTATAGCTCTCCCTGTCACTTCGGCATAAATACTTTTTCGGAGTATTTATGTTCGAGAACACCTCCTGCATGAATCCTTTCTGTCTTCATGCGCCTTCCCTGAACGTTTCATCTTCCACCATCACAGGTAGCTCACGATCGATGATGTGCCC
>JBPCXN010000102.1:0-6211 GCA_051008495.1 Endozoicomonas sp.
ATGGAGCAGCCAGTGCAGGAATCGGAATCCTATCAGCCGGAGCAGCCGCCCCGACAAGATGAGGTGAAGAGAAATATTCCTGAATCAGTCAGTACAGTGGAAAACTCATCGGATCAGCTGCCTGCCCAGTCAGGGACAAAAAAGGATAAAAGTCCGAAAACACCATCTGCAGGCAGGAAGCCTGAACCAAAATGTTCTCAGCCTGCGACTACGAAAATACAGCAGTTTATGGCTTTATGGGGCTCTGAAGCCGAACCAGAGAAGGTGAAGACAAAACTTCCAGAGAAACAGACAGGTAATACAGTTGCAGGTGAAACACGGAGCGCTACTGGTAAAAAAACGAATACTCCTGACCTTGGGCAGTCTTGTGTGAAGGCCAGTTATCAATCTCTTTTTTCCAAACCTGTGACCGAAAGCCAGGAATCAGGGAACAGAAAAGCTACGACCCGAAAAAACAAAGCAAGTGCGTCACCGGCTTCCAGAGAAGCATCCCGGGAGTTCAAAAGCCTGGTAGGGCTTGGTTTTTCTTCAGTTGACGAGACTGGAGATACTTCACAGGATCTGCCCGAGTTAACAGGTCTGGAAACACCTGAAACCATCCGTGGATCGGATGGATCTTCTCAGCAGCCGGGAACGACGGAACATAAACAGGATCCACCGATGATTGATTCTGGATTCCAGGAGAAACTGTCTGAAGAGCAGGAGAATGACGATGAGCCTGAGCTTCCTTCAGACACGAAAACTCAAGGTGGTGATCAGGCAGAAACGTCAACGGCTGCAGCCCCCGAACCTGTCAGTGAAATGCCTGATGCGCCTGATCATGTGCCTGACATTGAGCCTGCAGTGAAGGCAACTCTAACGGCTGGACAGGATCTTGCTATGGCCTCCAGCTTGTTGAGCCTGGATGGTTTTTCCAGTCTTAAAGACCTGATGGGCATGTACCGGACAGGGCGTATGTTTGATTTCGGCCAGGTCAGCCTTGATGACCTGACCGCAGAGGAACTTCTTGCCTCAACCGGTTTAACGAATACAGTTCCGATCAGAGATCGACGACCCGATGTCTGGCACAGTTTTGTGCAGGTTTATGAACAGCAGAGCAGTTACAAAGGGCAACAGGAACAATCTGGCTGGCATTACAAAGGGTACGGGCTCAATACCGGTGTGTTCAGCCAGGCCACGGAAGATCTTGTTCTTGGTTTAATGTTTGGAGTTCAGAAGGGGGCTGTTGGGCGAAAAGACATAGTCAGCTCTGCGACAATGGAAAGCGTTCGATTTGGGCCGTTTCTGTCATGGTCACGAAACGACTGGCATGTGGATGCAGCTCTCTTGCTGTCGTTGGACCATTACAGCCTGAAGCGTCAGGACAACATGGGACATTCACTGAAAGCGGATTTTTCCGGCACTGGTCTTCATGGCTACATTGCCCTGGGATATGACTTTCATATGGATCACTGGGCGCCGGGAATGGTTTTAACGCCTATGGCAGAATTGTTGTATTCCCACAACAGCTTCCAGGGCTTCCGTGAGACAGGGTTGAGTGATCAGGCCATGAGCGTTGGCAGCCAGTCCACTGACTCATTGTTGACCCGTTTGGGTACTGAGCTGAGCTATGTCTTCCCTGATCTGGAAACCCCCTCTGTATTGAGTGTCCGGTTAGGATGGCAGCACCATCATGTAGGAGGAGGGACGACTTCCTATGAACTCCCCGAACAGGGTGTTTCAGGAAAGTTTGAGCGAGGAAGCTCTAATGACAGCGGCCTGTTTTACGGTCTGAGTTTCAGCCGACAGGTGTCCGGGCAGTCAAGCATCAGTCTTAACTATTTCGGAACGCATACCCGCAGGGGCAACAGCCAGGGTCTGCAACTGCATTATGAATGGAAGTTTTAGAAGCCTGACTCCGGTAGTGCATGGATTAAGGGGAGTTTTTGTCGTTGTCCGCTTTTCGATTCCCGTTGCCCGATATCCTTTTCGGACATCGGACATCGGACATCGGACATCGGACATCGGACATTGAAAGCGTACAGGGAATATTAGATCCGTCAGCCTTTAAATATCGTAGCCCCGCTCTTCGTGCTGGGTAATATCCAGACCTTCTGTCTCTTCATCATCTGTAACCCGCAGGCCTATGATGGCGTCTACAATCTTCAGCAGGATATAGCTGACGATGGCTGTATAAATAAAGGTAGCGCCAATGCCGATCATCTGGGTGACTATCTGGTCTCCCATGGTGACGCCCTCGGGGTAACCTTTACCGCTGAACACTCCCAGTTCGGCTGAAGCAAAAACACCCGCCAGGAATGTTCCGAGAATACCGCCAACGCCGTGTACCGGGAATACATCCAGAGAGTCGTCAATTTTCAGACTGCGCTTGATCCACTGGGTCATGCCAAAGCATACGACACCTGCTGTAAGGCCGATAATCAGTGCGCCACCCGGGCCAACAAAACCGGATGCCGGTGTGATTGTGCCAAGACCAGCCACCATGCCGGTAACAATACCGAGTACGGATGGCTTGCCAAAACGAATCCACTCCATTGTCATCCAGGCCAGAGAGCCGGCAGCAGCCGAAATGTGTGTCACCAGCATGGCGAAGCCAGCGTCACCATTGGCGGCAAGTGCAGATCCGGCGTTAAAACCGAACCAGCCAACCCAGAGCATGCCTGCGCCGGTAACGGTCATGGTCAGGTTATGGGGTGTCATAGGTTGTTGAGGGAAACCTTTACGATTGCCAATCACCAGGGCCGCTACCAACGCTGCAACACCGGCAGTGATGTGGACAACTGTACCTCCCGCAAAGTCCATCAGGCCCATTTCATAGAGCCAGCCACCTTCCGCCCAGACCCAGTGGGTGACAGGTGCATAAACCACCAGTAGCCAGACAGCGCTGAACACCAGCATGGCACTGAATTTGGTCCGTTCTGCGAAGGCACCCACAATCAGAGCAGGCGTAATGATGGCAAATGTCATCTGGAACATAGCGAAAACGCTTTCCGGAAGATCACCCGACATGCTGTCGACACTCATGGCCGCCATCATGACTTGTTCAAAACCTCCCATAAAGGCTGGTAGCGGCGATCCCCCGCCAAAAGCGATGCTATAGCCAACGATCAGCCAGAGCAGGGACGCCATGCAGGTGATAGCAAAGCACTGCATCAGAACAGAAAGTACGTTTTTGGAGCGGACCAGGCCTGCATAAAACAGGGACAGTCCGGGGATGGTCATGAATAGAACCAGCGCGGTTGCGGTTAGAATCCAGGCGGTATTGGCGCCGTTCAGTTCACTGGCCAGTGATACCGATGGCAGAAAAGCGGCGACTACTGCCGCCAGCATAATTCTTGTCTTCATTGTTCTATCCGAACTTCTTGTTATAAGTCTTTGTTCGTTTATTGACGGAGGCTGCTGTTTACAGGGCGTCTTTGCCGGACTCGCCGGTGCGAATGCGAATGACCTGCTCCAGGGGGGTTACGAAGACCTTACCATCGCCGATCTTGCCACTGTTAGCAGCGTTCATGATGGCTTCTATGACCTGCTCTACCTGCTCTTCATCAACCGCTACTTCGAGCTTCACCTTGGGCAGGAAGTCCACTACATATTCAGCGCCACGATAGAGCTCTGTATGACCTTTTTGTCGACCAAAGCCTTTTACTTCAGTGACGGTCATACCTTCGATGCCGACTTCACCCAGGGCGTTTCGCACATCATCCAGTTTGAAAGGCTTGATAATGGCAGTAATCATTTTCATCTTTTTTTATCCCTCTCTGCACTGTTTGGGTGCCAGTTTGCATTCTCTTGCACCGGGGGGATGCATTCTACTGTATTTTGCCTGTGAAGTCTGACTATCCATTGGTAAATACCCCCGCGCGCTTTACATCCTCCCCTGCCTAGGCGAAGAACTTTCACCGTTAATGTCATCAATCCGACCGTTGATGAGATCAATCCTGACTAACAGAACGAATGTTCTGTGGGAAAACACGGTTCTCCGGCTACTTTCTGAACGTACATTAAAAAATGCCAAAGAGAAGTAGAAAATGAAATTCTCCAATTTGCATGTTTGCTTAGCTTTGAGTGTTCTAGCCTTCTCTCTCTGCCCCACCTCCCACGCAGATAGAGGTGAAATCGATTTTGTAGCCTGGGAAAGGCTGGTCAAGTCCGAGGTAGCTCGTCGGAATTTTCCAAATAATGAAGTTGACTTACTGCTGCCAGGACCGTCTGAAGATTCCGGTCAGGATGATAGGGATAATGGCTCTGGTGAGCGGGAAACCAGAAGCCTGGATGGGCGCGACAATAACAGGGAACACCCGGGCTGGGGCTCTGCAGGGATTCCTCTGTTGCGAAAAGACGGACTACCAGCCTCTTATGGCGATGGCCTGTCGAGCCCGGGTGGCAGTGAGTGGCCCGGAGCACGTGAAGTCAGTAACAGAGTTGTTGCCCAGGAGGTCAGCATTCCAAACTCCATGGGAACATCTGATTTCGTGTGGCAGTGGGGACAGTTTCTTGATCATGATATCGACCTGACAGAGTCTGCTGAGCCCGAAGAGATCATGATTGTCAGTATTCCAGAAGGAGATTCCCAGCTTAGACAGCCTCTGAAAGTGAAACGTTCAGTCTATGACCGGAGCTTTATGCCCCGGGCACAGCTGAACCAGGTAACGGCGTGGATTGATGCGTCCCAGGTCTATGGCTCCAGCGAGGAGGAAGCAGATTCATTGCGGACGAATGATGGATCGGGGCGCTTGAGAACATCACATAACGGGCTGTATCTGCCTTATGAGGTTTCTGTAATGATGGGTGAACCGGGAAGCGTAAATACCACAACGGCTGAAGAAACACCCACATCGAACACTACAGAAACTTTGATCACTGATAGCGGCAATAGCACGGTAACGACCACTACCCCTCCTCGAATCCTGTTCCAGGCTGGTGACATCAGGGTGAATGAGCAGGCCGGCCTTACGACTATGCATACCCTGTTTGTGAGAGAGCATAACCGTCTTGCAGAAGACTATGCCAGAAGTCACTCTGAAGCTGATGATGAGGAAATTTACCAGTACTGCCGTCGTATAGTGAGAGCGGAAGTTCAAAGAATCACCTTCGTTGAATTCCTGCCCGTTTTGCTGGGTGAAGGGGCTATTCCGGATTATACGGGTTACAGAGCGGACGTTAATCCTTCCATACTCAATAGCTTTTCAACCGCAGCCTATCGCTTTGGACACAGTACCTTGAGTCATCAGATCCTGCGTCATGATGCCATGGGGAATGTCATCGAAGCCGGCAATCTTACACTAGAGAAAGCGTTCTTCTGTCCCAACTGCATCCTGAATGAGGGAGGGATTGAGCCGATTTTAAGGGGCCTGGCTGCACAACGGCATCAGAATGTGGATATCTATGTTATCGATGATATCCGTAACATCCTGTTTCGTACTCCGATGGACCTGGCCAGCCTGAATATTATGCGGGGGCGTGATCATGGTCTGCCATCTTATGCCAGCACCCGGGTCGGGTTAGGTCTTGGACAGCCGAGTTCTTTTATGGATATCAGCTCAGATACTGAAGTCCAGCGAAGACTTCGGGAAACCTATGGCTCCCTGGATAAAATCGACCTCTGGATTGGTGGTCTGGCCGAAGACCCCGTCGAAGGTGCGCTGGTGGGAGAGACCTTCCGAACCATCATGACTTGTCAGTTCACGCCTTTAAGGGATGGAGACCGATTCTGGTATGAGAGAGCCGGAGTACTGACAGAGGAAGAGCGACGTCTGGTTAATAATGCGACTCTGGCTGACATAATCCGGAGGAATACAGAGATCGGCAGTGAATTACCGAATGATGTATTTCATGTTTCCATTGTGATGAAGCCAGACCCAGTAGAGCAGAGCGTTACAAAGCCGACAGCATCAGAGATGAATCCGGAGAGTACTAACCAAAGCTCGGCTGCTCCTTCAATAAAGACTACTTCAGTATTGTATTTGTTGGTGGGGTCGATTCTTTATCTTATTTGAGATAGACATGATCTGCTCTGCAGAAGACAGTAAATAACCTGTGGATGCAGGTTAGGAAGCACTCGCCCCGACATGGTTATTCTGTCGGGGCCCAGGGGGTAAGTACCCAGACATATGAAACCGAATACTTCTGGCCAATGACTCAGGTTGCTCTACAAGGCACTGCGACGGGAGCATAGTCATTCTATGTGACCAGAGCTGTAACGCAGTAGAGC
>JBPCXN010000103.1:0-5432 GCA_051008495.1 Endozoicomonas sp.
CCAAGGACTACGGCCATTGGCTGCAAGCCGCGCCTTGCCGAGCACACTGAGATTTCCCAGAAAATCGACATCCAACTGCTGAATTTAGGTTAAAAGACAAGGTTTCCCGGTATTCGGTTGATAGCGCCTTCCCGACTTACGGTTCCATCTATATAATTCCCCGTTCAATTTTTGGTTCAGGGCCTTTCCTGAACCGGCAACCTACTACCTCGTCCGCCTGCACAAGTCTGCCTTGCATATGACCGCTTTAAGAGCCACTTACCTATCATATGCAGCGGGACGAGGTAGTACCTTTTACAAAGAGCCTTCTTCTGTGAGCCAACCCATGGAAAAGACAAAAGTACTGACAGGTATTACTACGACAGGCACGCCTCATCTGGGCAATTACGTAGGAGCCATTCGTCCGGCCATTGAGGAAAGCTGGCGGGACGACATTCAGTCTTATTACTTCCTGGCGGACTTTCACTCCCTGATCAAGGGTCGTGACCCCAAGCGCATTCACCAGTCCGGACTGGAAATCGCCGCCACCTGGCTGGCTCTGGGGCTGGATACTGACCGTGTCACTTTCTACCGTCAGTCCGATATTCCCGAGATCATGGAGCTGAACTGGATCATCGGCTGCATGACGGCAAAAGGCCTGATGAACCGTGCTCATGCCTACAAGGCGGCGGTTCAGGATAATGAAGAAGCTGGTGAAAAAGACCCTGACAAGGGGGTCACCATGGGGCTGTTCTGCTACCCGGTGTTGATGGCTGCGGATATCCTCATGTTCAACGCCAATAAAGTACCCGTGGGTCGTGACCAGATTCAGCACATTGAAATGGCAAGGGATATTGCCGGGCGCATGAACCACCACTACAAAACAGGCTTTATTCTGCCTGAGGCCGTAGTTGGAGAGAATACTGCGCTGCTGAGTGGCCTTGACGGACGCAAAATGAGCAAGAGCTATGACAACACCATTCCTCTGTTCACACCCGAGAAAAAACTGCTCAAGCTGATCCGCAAGATCAAGACCAACTCCCTGGAGCCCGGTGAGCCGAAAGATCCGGAAACCTGCACCCTGTTCCAGATTTTCTCTGCTTTTGCCAAGCCAGAGGAAATCGCCGCCAAGCGCGTTCAATATGCCGAAGGTGCTGGCTGGGGCGAACTCAAGAATGAACTCTTTGAGTACATCAACGAGATTCTGGAAGAGCCGCGCGATCGCTACAACGCCCTGCTGGAAGATCCGGCTTTTATCGAAGCGGAGTTGAGGAAAGGTGCTGAGAAAGCCCGTGCCGAAGCTGCTCCTTTCCTGAAGGATATTCGCAAGGCTGTTGGCTTGCATCCTTTCGCCTGATTCGTCCCCTGCAAGCCGGAAGACAGTTGTTGTCTTTCGGCTTGATGCCCGACTTTCTTTGCCGCCTATTTTCCTTCTTCAGGATAAACATCCGGTGTGATAACCACCCGGGTGGTGAAGATCAGATCCTTGTATGGGGCGTTGGCAAACCCCAGCTCGACAAAATGAGCATTCCAGCCTTCCCGGGGCTCCTTCAGCTCGACTTTCGTGCGACAGCCGTTACTGCATTTGAAGGTGACTGGCACAGAACTAAAATCTGCTACGCCGGGGTTATCTTCGGACCTTCTGAAATCCCTTGCCTGCGGGTTGTGAGCCGAATGCAGCCGGGCAATTTTCGGTGGCAGGCTGCTCTGGACTTTCAGGACATTGCCTTTTTGTAACACCCAGCGGACTTCCGGCATGGGACGCTGTTCTATAAAGGCTCCATAGAAAGACAACAGTGTGTCAGTAACCAGCTGTCTGTCCATTTGGACAATGTAGTGGCGTAGGTCGGGCAGAACTCTCTGCCACTTATCGCCCCTGAGGTCGTCGAAATAAAACTGACTGGAGTCCGGCAGGAAAAAATCGTCGCCACTGGCCGTGATGATGTACTTGGGCTGCTCGAGAAGGTGCCGGTAGTTGAACGGGTCAACCACCGTCATCAGTTTTTCCAGTTCATCCGAGCCCAGCCTGGGCATCAACCCAAGGTAATTGTGAACGGCTGGAGCCCAGTGTCGATAGCTGCTGTAGTGGTGTTTCATGCTGACCTGAAGATTCAGGACATCGATCACCATAGGCATGATGGCCGACACTCTGTTGTCCATGGCTGCAGTGAGCCAGACTGTCCAGCCGCGCTTTGAAGTGCCGGTCAGGACAAAATCCTTAAGTTTGATGTTCTGCTTTCTCATGAAGGCCTGGGCGGTATCCATGGCCCGCATGGTGCTTTTGACCATGGGCAGTCGCAGAGGCCAGTTGTAGTTTTTCTCCGGATTCTGCAGGAACCGCTTCCAGGTATAAGCAATAATGGCGTCCTCTTTCAGGGGAGGGCCTTCGCCAAAACGCAGAAACTGGTTAGGGATGTCCATCAGCTCTATCACCACGGATTTGCTGGAAGCTGCCATGCCGGCCAGGTCTAATTCATCGGGAGAGCCTTTTTTAACCGGGGCGCCGGGCGTTGGTGGATACAGGGTTCCGCCATTGATGTAGAGCAGGGCTGTAACTGAATCGACTCGCTCCGGCTGATAGATGGTCAGCCGGTGCTGCCAGACGGGGTGATTCACATTATCCTGCTCAGCCACTTTCCAGCGCAGGGATTGCAGGTGTATCGGGTGGATCCTGACGGTAAAAGGTTTTCCGGAAACGGATCTGCTTACTGTTGTTGATTCTCCAGGCTGCCATTGATAAGTCGGATCAGGCTCCAGCAGGTAACAGGGGAGAACCTGGTCCAGATGTTTTGGAAGATGACTGGCGCTGCAGTTTGCAGGGCTATCCCTGAGATGGGTTGCAGTGCTGGCCCCCGGTGGAATGGGAGCACTGGAAGTTATGCCGGATAGAGCCAGAACCAGCGGGCAAAGGCTGTTCAGATAAAGCCAGGGTTTCATTTTCGGGTCCGCACTCTTGTTCAGGCTCCAGCATCAATAACCGGATGCTATTTTCCGGCAAACACTTAGTATAGACAGGTAATATGATCCAACCGGGCCGGCAAATCATGGGAAGTAAAAACTGGGCTCCGTTCATTCTGGCTCTTGTTCTGGCTGGCTGTGCCACGCCAATCAGCAAAGTGCAGTTCGATCTGGGCAAACTCAACAGAGATGGTCTGCAGGGTCCAGAGGACGGGTTGCGAGCGCTTAGTTACGAATTCTGCATACCTTCGTCTATCGAGAAGGTGGAAGAAGTGATGGTCATTGATAAGACTTTGGTCGTCTACCATCAGTCTCCCGGCCGGGTAGGATGCGGGAAGGACGCCTATCTTGCTGTTGGGAATACGTCCCAGGACGGTTTTCGGGAAGTGCTGAGGAAACTCTCCGAACTGGACTATGTCGAGAGCATTTATGAGGCGTTTTTCGAGTAAAACTGCTTATGTCATCAGAACCTGAATCTGCCCACAGCAACCGCATGAAGCCTGTCACAGATCAACGACAGCCGTTGCGCAACCCGGTTCTGAGGTTAGTCTGCAAAGGACTGGCTGTACTCTGTATTTTCCTGGGTGTTCTTGGTGTGTTTTTACCTTTACTGCCAACCACGCCCTTTCTGTTGCTGGCCACCTGGCTGAGCATGCGGTCGTCACCCCGGCTGAATCACTGGTTGCTGCACCACCCCAGGCTGGGACCGCCACTGCAGCAGTACCTGGCGGAACGCTCAATATCTCCGGCCATTTGCTGGAGGGCATTGCTGGTGCTCTGGTCGGGCATGGCGCTGGCCATCTGGCTGGCGCCGCTGTTTCCGGTAAAGATTATGCTGGCGGTTATTGCTTTGTGCGTCAGCGTCTGGCTGCTGGTTCTGGCCCGTCGATCCCTGGACTCAGTGAAGCACTGAGCTGGAAACCTGAAGGAAAGTCGGGGGAGCCTGACCGAGAATAGCGGTCGAGTCATACTCTTTATGGCCGATCTTCCAGGGTTTTCTATTCTATAGCCATCAAACTATGTTTGTCGCTCAGTTGGGGCTTTCAAAATTAGCTGTAGACCCCATCATTTCATTCCAGCCAGAGTTAGAAAAATAGACATGCAGTATCGATCCAACTGGATTAAAGCCGGGGGCTTGCTCATAATACTGAGCATTAGTATGTGCTATTCAGTCATGCCAATGGCTGCTGTTACAAGAGACTCAACATCCCCCCCGTTGCTGAGCAATTGTCTTGATAAAGATACGGGCCTGCCTAAAGGAAGCTATCTCGACACAATCAGAACAAGGTGTCGTGACGAAAAACCTGATTCAGACAGTCATGCCATTGAAACGTGCCTTAGATTAAATGCGACGTATATTTCCAGCCTTGATCGGCTGTTCATGTTTGGAACCGCCACTACACTTTTCGAATCGCCCCGCCAGTATCTTTTCTCAAGGTTCCTCAACAATGCCTGCGCCTGGGTCGAAAAGGGTATGGATATTGCCATAGCCGGGGATGTTGAACTCCAGCGTTTAAAGACATTCCCCTTTTTTTGGATCTACCCCGGCGCGTATAATACACTGTTGCTCAGACCTGCAAATCGGGACGAATCGGCGCTATCCATGATTCTTAACCTGGCCTACGCCGCCTACCGGGATCGCCGGTTTGCCGGAGGCACCCACCTGCTAAGAAAGCAATGCGGACTGGTTTACAGCCACCCATTCAGTCACAGCATTACAGCTATCTGCGCCGTAGAATATGAGGTCTTAATGCTTGAGCTGCCTAATGCGTTCCAGTGCATTGATGAGGGGCTGGATATTGTCAGGGTCGGCAAAGGGCTTTACTGTCTTGATGTAGCAAAAACTTTGGGAATTGCCTTTGGCATGAACTTGATTCCACCTATGCTGATGACTCTCAGCGACTGGCTCGATAGCCTGATTTATTTTTTGTATCAGTCTAACCACCCGTCCCCTGAAAAGTTAGCAGCCATGAAGGCTATGAACCAGTTTATACGGAACAACTTCGAGCTCCCCGTCTTGAATACCGTTGAAAGAGTAGCACTGCGTAACGGCCTTCTGGCTAACAGTTATCCATCCAGGTTTTCTAACCTGGCATCGTTCAGGGACCGATATTACAAAAAGGCTGTTTATAAAGAGCTGTTAAAAGCTGGTCTTGAACCGGGACCGGGCAGAGTGGCAAGACTAATCGAAATAAAAGAGTCGATTATCTCAAAACTGTCGGGTTTATATCGAACAATGTACTATCCCAAGCCTGAAAACGACCAGAGCTCTCCCACTCAGTACCCTTTAAACCCATTCAGTACCCCTTGAATATGTGTAGCCAAACAGATTATTGCCGAAGCAGCTGGCACAAGAATAACTGAGTGAAATATATTTTGAGAGAACAGGTCATTTTGATGCTCAGAAAGTACTTTTTGCCCAGAGTATCTGAGTAAAAAAGGAACAGTGTTTGATTGCCGGTGGTTTCGGTATGGTTCGACAGTACCAGGCACCA
>JBPCXN010000104.1:0-6384 GCA_051008495.1 Endozoicomonas sp.
AGTCATTCTATGTGACCAGAGCTGTAACGCAGTAGAGCGGCCTGATCATTGAGTCAGAATATCGGTTTCCATATGGCTGGGTACTTATATAAAAGGGTCAGAAACTCATGGCCTGAGAGCGATCTCCATCAAAGGCATCGAATGCTACAGGACCGTCACCATCCAGCTCGAGCTCCCAAGTGTTACCAGGATAGAGGCGGTTTTCAACCAGTGGAGAGCAATCCTGCAATTTTTTGTCCTGACACTGACGAACTGTGTCGAGGTAGACGTTGGTGTTGCCTTTATTAGTCAATGTCAGGGTATTTCCCTTGCGTTCACCCTGCAGGTCGAACACTGTTTTACCCGGGCGGGCAATAATCAGTGCCTGATAGCCGATCATTAGCCGGACAGAGCTTTGCTCGGCTTCGAATTCACCAGCGACAGGGGTGAAGTTAACCCTGAAGATACGCTCTGCACTTTCAGCCGGGAACAGGCTTACCAGGCGGACCAGCCTTCTGCTACCTGGTGGTAGAATGACGCGGTTGGGGGTAGCGATGAGGCCAATTTTGGAAGGATCGTCGACGATCACACGGGTTTCTTTTTTTGTTCCCGGCGCACCCACCTCCAGAACCTCCACCCTGGCAATGTGGAAACAGTTAGTTTTGAGTCCAAGGAAGAGTTAGTGCTGATGGGCAAACTGGTTGACGCACAGGGCGAAGGTATTGAGTCAGCGATAATCGCCGGTGAGGTAAGTTTCACCCGGACCGATCAGTACGGCATATTCCAGGTTCGTATGCCTGCGACGGAAACTCAGTTGAATGTCACTCTGGCAGTCGACGA
Source organism: Endozoicomonas sp. (assembly GCA_051008495.1). Lineage (GTDB taxonomy): Bacteria > Pseudomonadota > Gammaproteobacteria > Pseudomonadales > Endozoicomonadaceae > Endozoicomonas_A. Next base: position 820 of record JBPCXN010000104.1, read on the forward strand.
AGGTTGTACAGCAGATAGTCCGGATGAATATCAGAAGCGGGGAGGTGTAGGACTGGTTGGTGTCATTGAGTGTCGTCAGTGACGGCAGGAGAAAAGGGTCAGGGCGGTGCACTTGATTCAGCAGACAGGCCAATGACTGTTGAACAAGGAGCGAAATGTAAGATATTTCCGCCCTAGCTTTCGCGCAGTATACAGGGTTTGTCTTCCTGCACAATGCGGACTCTACGCATTTTTATTCGTTTGAATTTTGTAGTATGACTCAGCCGGGGCTGCCTGGTCAGCAGACAGCCTTGTTGTTGCAGTTGCATTGGCGCAGTAATTGTAAAGCTAATTGCTTATCAGCTTTACATTACTCCTTGATACAGTTAGAACGCCTGATTTTGCATCACCAGCATTTTCTCAATTTGCATATCCATGTAGGTATGGTGAATGCCTCCTACCCCCAGTCCTGACTGTTTCAGTCCGGCGAAAGGCATGCCATCGGTTCTGAATGCGGTGTGCTGATTTACCATCACAGCAGACGCATCCAGTCGTTTATAAGCTCTCATGATGGTGTCATTACTATCAGAGAAAACTGCGGCCTGGAAGGCGAATGGCAAACTGTTAGCCTGTTCAATGGCTTGATCAAGATCTTCATAATCGTAGATACAAACTACGGGGCCAAAGATTTCCTGCTGGCTCACTGTCGCATCTTCTGGAGGGATATGAAGAATCGTGGGGGCATAACAGGTCTGGCTGATTCTTTTACCGCCACAGACTACTTTTGCCCCTGCTTCTACGGCTTCTTTTACCCAGGCCTCCACTCGATCCACTTCTCTTGGGCGGATTAACGGGCCTACTTCTGTTGAGGCATCTGTGGCTGGCCCGGTTGCTAGTTTATTGGCCGCCTTTTTCATTGCCTTGATGAACGCTTTGCTGACGCTCTTGTGGACGAAGATTCTCTGGGTAGAAACACACACCTGCCCGGCATGATAGAAAGCCCCTTTCGTTAACAATGACACCGCTTTTTCAAGGTCAGCGTCATCTGCAACAATGGCTGGTGCAGCCCCGCCGTGTTCCAAAGCACAACGTGTTCCCGGTGCCAGCTTTGAGCGAAGCATCCAGCCGACTTTGGCACTGCCAATAAAGGAAAAAAACCCGACTCTCTTTGCTGTCACCAGGTGCTCCGCGACAGGAATGCTGTCGGTAATGGCCACCTGCAACCACTCAGTAGGTAAACCTGCCTGGTGGAAAATACTGGCCAGTCGCAAACAGGAAAGTGGTGTGTCGTCCGCTGGCTTGACGATCACAGGGCAACCTGCTGCCAAAGCCGGACCAATCTGATGAACAATAAGGTTAAATGGATGGTTGAAGGCGCTGACGGCTACGACTACGCCAATGGGTTCCAGTGTGGTAAAAGCCAGATGCTGTCGTGTAGTCGCAGTACCATTGACTACCGGCATATGGCCGTTCTCGGCTCGCATGGCATCAATACAGAGTTTCAGGCCATCAATGGCCCGGGCGATTTCCACCTGGGAATCAACAAGAGGCTTCCCTCCTTCTTCTGCGGCTCCCAATGCCAGCACATCCCTCTGTTTCGAAATAAGGTGGATGGCTTTGCTGAAGATATCGATGCGCTGATCCAGCGGCAGCCAGCTATCGCGGTTTCTGAAGAGGCCGTAGGCGGTAGTCAGGGCTTTATCGATATGACTGCTGTCGCATGTGGCCACTTTCGCAATCAATGACAGATCGTAGGGATTGTGAACCTCCAGCCAGCCTGCTGGCTCACCGGTCTGGTGGATCATCAGAGGATAGCTTTCCGTTACCATTTTGTTCTTTTCCTATGTTTCGTAGTTTCGTAGGTTGGGTTAGCGCAGCGTAACCCAACATTGTTCGAACACTTTGCTGGGAGTGTTGGGTTTCGTACTTCGACCCAACCTACGGTAAGCAGGGTAATTCTGAATGCTTAGGGTAGTAGCATTTTACTTTATACCTTTTTCGCTTCCCGTTGCCCGAAAGAGTACGGGAGGCGGGTAACGGGAAGCGGAAGGCGAATGCAATCGGTATGATTTTGTATGCGGCTTCCCTTAGATCGGACAGGCAATGTCGCCCAGCCGGTCACTCAGCAGTGGGTTCTCTCTGTAATCAATGGGAATCACCACCAGGCTTGGCCCTTCTTCTTTAAGAGCTGTATCCAGAGTGGCTGCCAGATCCCGGCTGTTATCCACACTGTGCCCCTGCCAGCCAAAACTCTCTGCCAGTTTCATCCAGTCCGGATTGTTAAAGCTTAATGGTGTATGGGTGCCAAAGTGGTCAGTCTGCTTCCAGGCAATAAGACCATACTCTTTATCTTCCCAGACCATCACGGTCATGTTGCAGTTATAGCGCCGGGCGGTTTCCATTTCCTGCACGTTCATCAAAAAACCGCCGTCGCCGCAGACAGCCAACACTTTGCGCTGTGGATCGATCAGGCTGGCGGCAATGGCTCCGGGCAGGGCGAAACCCATGGAACAGAAACCGTTGGGAATCAGGCAGGTATTGGGTTCATGGCAGTGATAATGACGGGCAATCCACATCTTATGGGCACCCACATCTGACAGCAGCAATCCATCGGCAGGCATGACCTGTCGTGCATCCCAGAGCGCTTTTTGAGGACGGATACACCCCTCGGTGTCGTCATTTTTATGAGCCTCCATTTCTGCCGTCATGTCTCTGCGAACAGCTTCCTGCTGTTTGAGGTCGAACTGGACGTTGCCAGCGGCTGTAAGCCTTTGGCTGATTGCATCAAGGGAATGGCCGATGTCGCCAATCAATTCAAGTTCAGGGTGATAACAGTTATCGATTTCCGCCGGCAGGGAATCCATATGCAGGATGCGTTTGTCGCCATCAGGATTCCAGAGATGAGGATGGTACTCCACCAGGTCGTAACCCAGGGTGATGACGAGGTCGGCGGCATCCACTGCACAGGCCACGAAATCCTTTTTGCCCAGCCCTATGGTGTAAAGGCAGTACTCCTCGTCCATGTCGACACAACCTTTGGCCATGAAGGTGCTGATCACGCCAACGCCTGTTTGTTCGGCGAACCTGCGCAGGCTCTCAGAGGCATTCATCCGAATAACGCCGTTGCCAGCAATGATCACTGGACGTTGGGCGCAGCGGATCATCTCGAAAGCATTGTCCAGGCTTTCGGCATCGGGCATGGGACGGGGGTAGCGGCGAACGGTGAGGGGTTTGGCATCGGTCTCCAGCTCAGCAATATCTTCGCACAGTTCCAGAAAGCAGGCGCCGGGCTTTTCCGATCTTGCCAGACGAACAGCCTTACGCACCATTTCCGGAATGTTGTCGGGGTGGCGGATGGTTTCAGACCACTTGGTCACCGGGCGAAACATGCTGACCGCATCCATGATCTGGTGCGATTCTTTATGCAGCCTTTTGGACGATCCCTGTCCGGCCAGCACCAGCATGGGCGCAAGATCCATGTTGCCATCAGCTACACCTGTCAGAAGGTTGGTCGCTCCCGGGCCAAGGGTTCCCAAGCAGCCGGCTGTGTGTCCGGTAATTCGCCCATAAACTTCCGCCATGAAAGCGGCTCCCTGCTCATGGCGTGTCAGAATAAACCTGATCTTGCTGGATTTCGCTAGAGACATGACAAAATCGGCGTTCTCTTCACCGGGCACACCGAAGATGTACTCTATGCCTTCCTCTTCCAGGCACTTTACGAATAGATCAGAGGCTTTCATGGGGCTCAGCGTCCTTGCTTCAGTAGTTGTCTATATCTTGTCGCCTTACAGGGCTAAAAGAAAAGCGTTAATCAGTGAAAAGCCCGCTTTTGTCCTCTTTTTCCTGGCGCAGGGTCATGGCCAGCAACAGGACTGCCAGGCCGCAGGCACCGAGTATCAGCATGAAGCCGCCACTCCAGCCCATGGCATCGACCACTATGCCCATGGCCAGGTTGGCAAACAGAGCTCCACCAAGATAGCCAAACAGGCCCGTGAGTCCGGTAGCTGTGCCAGTGGCTTTTTTCGGGGCTGAATCGGCGGCATGCAGTCCCACCAGAACGACCGGGCCGTAGATAAAGAATCCAACAACGATCAGGCAGAGGTTGTCGATGCCTGGGTTGCCGGCCGGATTCTGCCAGTAGACGACAATGGCAAAGAACACAAGAACCATCATGATCATGCTGACGGGGGCGCGGCAGCCTTTAAAGTAGCGGTCACTGGCCCAGCCCGACAGCAGGATACCGGGGATTCCGGCGAATTCGTACAGGAAGTAGGCCCAGCCACTCTGGGCCATGGTGAACCCCTTCACCTCCTTCAGGTAAGTGGGCGCCCAGTCCAGCACGCCATAACGCACCAGATAGACAAAGACATTGGCGAATGAGAGGTACCAGAGCAGTCTGTTATTGAACACGTATTTGAAAAAGATATCCCTGGCGGACATTTCCTGCTCGTGTTGATGAGGGTCATAGGATTTCAACTGATCGCCGGTCCAGGCTTCGATGCTGGGCAAGCCGCAGGACTGGGGGGTGTCGCGCAAAAGCACCCAGGTGATAAAGGCCAGTACCATGGCAATCACGCCATGCAGCCAGAGTTGCGCATGCCAGTCGGCAAAAATAATCAGCGCCAGGGCGGCCAGGGGACCGACAAGCCCCGCGCCAAGGTTGTGTGAAGTATTCCAGAACGCCCATTTGACGCCCCGCTCCCTGATGGAAAACCAGTGGGTCATCACCCGGCTGCCGGCTGGGTAGCCCATGCCCTGGAACCAGCCATTCAGGAACAGCAGGATAAACATGGAAGTGACGGAGGTGGTGGCGATGGCTGCGGTGCCCATGAAGATCATGGTTCCGGCGGACAGGAACAGGCCAAGAGTCATGAATTTCCTGGCGTCACTGCGGTCAGAAAGGTTACCCATCAGGAACTTGCTGAAACCATAGGCAAAGGAAACCGCAGACAGCGCCAGGCCCAGCTCGGTTTTGGTAAATCCCTGGTCAATCAGAGCCGGCATGGCCAGGGTGAAATTCTTACGGATCAGGTAATAGGCGGCATAGCCTATGATGATGCCAAGGAGAACCTGCCTTCGCAGGAGGTGGTAAGTTTCGTCAACCTGCGAGGGGGCAACCAGCGGCTGATGTGCCGGTGGCGACAGAAAATCCAGCATAACTCTGACCCTCGAATTTACAACGCTTTAATTTCAGACCAGTTTCAGCATTTGGCAAGTTTGTTTAGAGGGAAGCTGAGCAGAGAGTCAGGTGACAGGCGTGCCAGAATATTCAGGCCAGAACCGCCTCGCTCAGGCCTCGCAGGTATTCCAGGTCTTCAGGTCGATCTACATAGGATTCCAGGTTGACCGTGTCGACCTTGAAATCGGGGGTGGTGGGCTAAACATGAGATTTTGACGTATTCTGCTAAAATACGGCATATGCCGTATTAATGACAGCGTGATTTGAAAAATGTGCTCTACATTAGTCCTCTGCCCAAAATGTGGAAGTGATGACATCGGTCATTTTGGTTACAGTAAAAATGGTGTTCAACGTTATCGTTGTCGCAATGAAGAATGTGAAACCAAATCCTTCATGCTCGAATATCG
>JBPCXN010000105.1:0-37100 GCA_051008495.1 Endozoicomonas sp.
GGATTCCCATCAGGGCCAGAGGTTAACGCCTCACTAACAGGCCGAATATATGATTGCAGTTACTTTTGTTTGCAAATCAACAAAACAGGCTCTTGCAAAACGGGGCGGACCATATAAGGCTCCTAGATTACACGTAGTGTCTGTTCAATGGCGCCAAAGATGGATTGGCCATCCGGGTCGAGGATTTCCATCTTCACCCTGTCTCCTTCTTGCATATAGTCTGTTCCAGAAGCTCCCTGTCTCAGGGCTTTCAGCCGCATCTGTTCAGCAAGACTGAAACACTCCAGTGTGCCTCCGGCTATACCAGATACCGGGTCAGCGCTGATCACGGTTCCGCAACTCAGGTGTCTGGTTGTTGCAGCGCAGGCGATCATTTCATGGAAATTAAACCTGACCTGGCTGGCTCTGTTGGCACCACCAAAGAGTGTGTCATTGAAGCTGATCCGGATGTCCAGGTTAAGTCTGCCGTCCTGCCAGTGATCACCCAGTTCATCCGGCGTTACTGCGACCGGGCTGAAGCTGCTGTAGGGCTTGCTGTGAATCAGTCCCAGGCCTGTCGACAGCTCTCCGGGGATCAGGTTGCGCATGGTTATGTCATTACAGAGTGTGACCAGCCTGATGTATTTGTGTGCATCTTCTACCGTACATCCCATGGGAACCCTGTCCGTAATAACAGCAATGCTGGCCTGAAAATCCACACCCCAGGAGACTTTACCTGTTATGTCTTCTCTTGGTCCCAGCAGGTTGTCGGAACAGCCACGGTACATCTGTGGCTGTTGATCAGGGCGTTTAGAGATTGCCTGGCCGCCCGGTGGGCTCTCCAGCTCATGGCTTTGCAGTGAACTTGAGTCCTTAAGCCACTGACTTGCTCTGGGCAATGGCGCAGTGCAGCAGGCGGGGTCGAAGTGAATGGCGTCGTTCCATTCTCCGGCATTCAGGTGCTGGTAACCTTCTTCAATACTGGGGGACAGTTTTTCCCATTGATCAAGGATGTCTCGCAGGTTGGGTCCTACCCCCGGAATGGTAATTGCCCACTGCAGGTCTCTTGACACCAGCAATATCTGCCCGTCGGGACCTTTATTCAGGCTGGCGAATTTCATTTTGACCGCCCTGGGATAGCTTGAATAGTGGCACGCCCGGTGATAAATGAAGCTGGCGGTACCTGCGGATGAAAAACAGTTTTCTCCTGACCTGTCTTCGTACTGTCATTGCTGCGACCTCTCCGGTGACGACACCTCGCATGAGTATTTTATAGTCGACTTGGGCCCGGTCAGTCACAGAAAAGCCTTCGAATAGCGTATTATTGCTACTCTGTCGCAAAGCCATTCCCCGCTGCCCATGTTGGCAGTGGAGCTTGAATGGTATTCTGTCCGTGGCAACATGGACCTCGTCAAAGGAGGTAATAACACCGGTGGGACTGCTCAGAACAACACTGCATTTTCTTAACCTGCAACTGCTAAGGCTGAGCTGGGTCATGCTGCTGGCCATGCTGGGGCTGCATTTTTCGCTGTCCTGGGGTTTGATGTACCTGAGTGGGGAAGAAGAACTGATCGCTCCAGGGGTCTGGTTTTACTATTTCGTCACAACGGCCACCACTGTGGGTTATGGTGATTTCAGCCCTGTGACGACACCGGGCCGGATAGTGGCTTCATTACTGGTGATGCCGGGAGCTGTGGTGATTTTCGCCGGTTTTCTTGGCAAACTGTCGTCCATGTTCGTATCGCTTTGGAGAAAAGACATGCAGGGTAGAGGTGACTATTCCCGGTATGAGAACCATATCGTCATTCTGGGTTGGAACCCTGAGCACACACCCTACATGATCGAACTGATCTTTGGCGATGCCCGCAGAGATGAGCGCAAGGTGATTCTCTGCGCCAGCACTGAAATGGACAACCCCTACCCGGATAAAATTGATTTTGTCTGGGCGGATGACCTGAACAGTCCAGAACTGCAACGCCGTGCGGCCATTCACTCCGCTGACAGGATTATTATTGACCGGAACGGTGACGACAAAACCCTGGCATCCTGCCTGTCCGTTGCTGCGACTGAAACCCGTGCGCATATCGTCGCCTGGTTTGAGCGGGAGAACATGGCTGAGCTGCTGAAAGCTCACTGTCCCCAGGTGGAGAGCCAGTGTAGTGTTGGTGTTGAAATGCTGGTACGTGCGGCCCAGGATCCGGGCTCTTCCCGGGTTCAGCACCAGCTGCTGTCGACGCTGGAGGGTCCGACGCAGTTTTCGGTCACCACTCCTCAGGGATTTCCCGGTGTCGGTTTTGGCAAGCTGCTGGAACTGTTCAAGTCCAGGCATGAGGCCATCGTTCTCGGAGTGGCTGAAACCGTGACCGGGGATGATCTGACCCTGAATCCACCGAGTGATTTCAGGGTCGAGGCGGGCTATCTGGTGTACTACATGTCGGCAGTGCGAATCCGCAGTGAGGAAATTCTCTGGGATAGTCTCTGGGATAGTCTCTGACTGGGGTTGTCATTAACGGTCGTAGACAATGTTACCCAGATTAAAGACCACCAGCTGGCCCGGGGTCATCCGGGTCCAGGTCTCATTAGTCGTCAGGGGTTCGGTGGCAATCACTGAGACTATGTCGTTCTCAGTGGTGAGCTCCTCAAAGTCTACAGACAGCTCGTCATCCTTGAGAGAGGCTTTTTCGAAAGGTGAACATCGAGTGATCCAGCTGAGCTTAGTGCTGCAGAAGCAGTAAAGGTGCCTGGAATCCGTGAGCAGCATATTGAAAACACCCATCTCTTTCAGCTCATTGCAAAGACCGTGAATGAACCTGTAGACAGTTGCACCGCGCCTGGGTGGTGTCGGAAACCTTCCCCTGACCTGATCCATGATCCAGCAGAAAGCGTGCTCACTGTCCGTGGTGCCTACCGGCAGATAGTGTTTCAGAGGTTTCTTCTTGATTCCCTTGAGCTGGCCATTGTGGGCGAAAGTCCAGTTGCGCCCCCAGAGTTCGCGGGAAAACGGATGAGTGTTTTCCAGGCATACCCTGCCGGCATTGGCCTGACGGATGTGGCTGATGACGATATCGCTCTTGATCGGGTAGTTCCGTACCAGCCTGGCGATTTCCGAGTCACAGCTGGGAAAGGGGTCGCGAAATTCCCGAACGCCTCTGCCTTCATAAAAGGCGATGCCCCAGCCATGGCTGTGGGGGCCGGTTTTGCCACCGCGCTGCATCAGTCCGCTGAAGCTGAAGCAGATATCCGTGGGGGTGTTTGCGCTCATTCCCAGCAGTTCACACATCGCAATTGTCCATCAACATTAGAGTTGTTCTGTCATGCATTGGTCATTGAGCTTCCGGCTTTGGCAGCAGGTCATTCGTACCATCGACGATTCATGGCTGGCCAACGGAGGGCTCTTGTCGAACCTTTGGCTTGCCGGAAGGTTTGGCTTTTCTCTTGTCGTCTTTACTGGCTTTGGGCTCAGCCCTGACTGGCAGGCAGATGGCCAGTATGGCTGCAGCCCCACTGCTGATCACCACAATCAGGCCGGCCCTGGACATGCCTTCAAGACCATCGCTCAGACCGTCAAAGAGCATGGTCAGCAGGGCAGGGGATAGCAGGTCCAGATCAGGGCTTGTCCACCAGGGGACATAGAGCAATACCGCTGCTGTCAGGCGCAGGACCCGCCGAAAACGAGGTCCCAGCCGTCCGGTTATCAGCCAGAGCGCCAGCAGGCAGCCGGTTGCTGCGGACAGGTAAACTGCCCAACCCATGATATATTGTGTACTTGTCATTCATTCTCCAGTCAGGCTGCAGAGGGCGGTGCAGTTCGGCTCAGCCAGCCACGACCGGTTGAATAGTGGCAGCGATAAAGACAAAGAAAGAGACTGTTGTCTATATTCATGAAGGTATCGCGGCTGTAGAGATCTCGGACTGCTGACCATAAGCTGTTTTTCCAGAGCGTAATGATAAGTCAGCGGGAAAGTGTTGTCATCGGCCGGTTTACCGTTCAACGCAGCCATTCCGCTTCTTGCAGAAATGGCGTAATGTCGGAATACTCAACAATTATAAGGTGATCAGGGGGGCTGGATGGCAGGCATGATAGGCTTTGCACCACTGGGCGACTGGCTGGCGCTGCTGGCGCTGATCTGTTGCTGGCTTGGCTATACCATTTTTGCCTGGTACAAGGGAAAAACCACAGCCTGCCTGGCCAGTGTTCTGGCGCTTTACCGTCGGGACTGGATGTATCGATTACTGGCCAGAGACAATCGGATTGCCGACGCCAGCCTGCTGGCCAGTCTCAAAGCCAGCGTTAGTTTTTTCGCATCGACCAGTATTCTGGTTATGGCTGGTCTGATCACCGGGATTGCAGCTTCTGAACAGGCAGTTGGTGTTTTGTCCACCATTCCTTTTGTGACCACCAATACCCGTGAACTCTGGGAGCTCAAGGTGCTGGTGATGCTGGTCATTTTTGTTTACGCCTTCTTTGAATTTACCTGGAGTCTGAGGCTTTATAACTTTGCTTGCGTGTTGATGGGCAGCGCACCGCTGGAGGCCGACGCTTCAGGGGGGAAAACCAAAAAGGAAGTGTTTGCCACAAGAGCTGGTCATATCCTGACGCTGGCAGCCAATCACTTTAACTACGGTTTACGTGCCTATTATTTTGCCCTCGCTACTCTGTCCTGGTTCATCCACCCATGGATGTTCACAGGCAGCACCATCCTGGTGGTCATGATATTGTACCGCCGGGAATTTCACTCCAAGGTTCTCCAGGCTCTGGCAGTTAGTGATCGGGAAAGTGAGTTGTAGAAACTGACCCTCCGTGTGCCAGAATGGTTTTCTCCTGGTTCTGACAAAAAACGGAATTTCTGCAATGACCCGCCTTGAAATACTCTTCCCCGTCCCCACATACAGGTTCATCTGATTATTGAATTGAATGACACTGTGTTGAGGATCAAATGACTGTCGAAGCCAAAAAAGAAACCCTGGGTTTTCAGACGGAAGTGAAGCAGCTGCTGCACCTGATGATTCACTCCCTGTATTCCAACCGTGAAATCTTTCTGCGTGAGCTGGTATCCAATGCTTCTGATGCCGCCGACAAGCTGCGCTTCGAAGCACTGCACAATGCCAGCCTGCTGGAATCTGATCCAAACCTTGATATTCGCATCAGCTTTGACAAGGAAGCGAAGACCGTCAGCATTGCCGATAACGGCATCGGTATGAACCGTGAGGATGTGATCGCCCATCTGGGTACCATCGCCAAGTCCGGCACCGCGGACTTCCTCAAGCACCTGTCCGGTGACCAGCAGAAAGACTCCCAGCTGATCGGTCAGTTTGGTGTGGGTTTCTATTCCGCCTTCATCGTAGCGGACAAGGTCACAGTAGAGACCCGCAAGGCTGACTCTGAAGGAGGTGTGCGCTGGGTTTCTGATGGTTCCGGTGAGTTCACCGTTGAGTCCATCGACAAGGAAAAGCGCGGCACCAACATTATTCTGCATCTGAAGCCGGAAGCGGAAGAGTTCGCCGATGGCTGGCGTCTGCGTAACATCGTACGCAAGTACTCTGACCATATCTCCATGCCAATCCTGATGCTGAAGGAACTCTCTATGGATGAAGAGGGGCCAGCGGCTGAAGAAGAGGAGAAGGAAGAGAAAGCGCCTGAATGGGAAACCGTTAACACGGCTAAAGCTCTCTGGACCCGCTCCCGCAGCGAGATCTCTGACGAAGAGTACACAGAGTTCTACAAGCACATCAGTCACGACTTTACAGATCCCCTGAAGTGGAGCCACAACCGGGTGGAAGGCAAGCTGGAATACAACAGCCTGCTGTTCATTCCTTCCAAGGCGCCTTTTGATCTGTACAACCGTGATATGCAGAAGGGCCTGAAGCTCTACGTGCAGCGCGTATTCATCATGGACCAGGCGGAAGAGTTCCTGCCCATGTACCTGCGCTTTATCAAGGGTGTGGTGGACTCTAATGACCTGTCCCTGAACGTCTCCCGTGAAATCCTGCAGAAAGACCCGGCTGTGGACAGCATGAAGACCGCTCTGACCAAGCGTGTCCTGGATATGCTGGAGAAAATGGCCAAGAAGGAAGAGGAAAAATACGCGGAATTCTGGAAGGAATTTGGCCAGGTCCTGAAGGAAGGCCCAGCGGAAGATTTTGCCAACCGTGAAAAAGTTGCCAAGCTGTTGCGCTTTGCCACCACCGAGAGCAAGGGGGCTGAGCAGGACCAGAGTCTGGAAGGCTACGTTTCCCGGATGAAGGAAGGTCAGGACAAGATCTACTACATCACTGCTGAAACTCACAACGCTGCGGCCAACAGCCCGCACCTGGAAGTCTTCAAGAAGAAGGGTGTTGAAGTCTTGCTGCTTGCTGACCGTGTCGATGAGTGGCTGATGTCCCACATGAACGAGTTTGACGGCAAACAGTTTGCCGATATCGCCCGTGGCGACCTGGACCTTGGCAAGCTTGACGACGAAGAAGACAAGAAGGCCCTGGAAGAGAGCGCCAAAGACAAGGAAGATCTGCTCAAGCGCATCAAGGAAGCCCTGGGAGACTCTGTAGAGGAAGTTCGTGTGACTCACCGTCTCACTGACTCTCCAGCCTGCCTGGTTGTCGGTGATAACGACATGGGTGCGCAGATGCGTCGTATTATGGAGGCTGCCGGCCAGGCCATGCCAGACGCCAAGCCCATTTTCGAGATTAATCCTGAGCACCCGCTGATTGCCCGTCTGGATCATGAAGCTGACGAAGATCGTTTTGTTGACCTCAGCAAGGTGGTCTTTGATCAGGCCAGCCTGGCCGCCGGTGGTCAGTTGGATGATCCGGCTACCTATGTTCAGCGCCTGAACAAGCTATTGCTGGAAATGGCTGGCTAATGAATTCCTCTGGGTCTAACCTGTTGGGCCCGGACAGGAATCAGGAGGGACAGGGCTCGTCAGCTTGGTCCCGACATACTGAAAACCGCAGTTAGCCGCTGCGGTTTTTTTCTGCCTGTACGGAGAAAATCATGGTTTCAGAAATCTTTGACGCTTCCCGCTGGAAAGAAGTGGAAGGCTTTGAATTCGAGGACATCACTTATCATCGCGCCCTTGATCAGGGCACGGTCAGGATTGCATTCAATCGCCCCGAATGCCGCAACGCCTTTCGCCCCAAGACAGTTGATGAACTCTATCGAGCTTTAGAGCATGCCCGCACCTCCAGTAATGTTGGTGTGGTGATCCTCACGGGCAACGGCCCTTCCGCCAAAGATGGCGGCTGGGCGTTCTGTTCCGGTGGCGATCAGCGCATTCGCGGGAAAGACGGTTATAAGTATGAAGGCATGCCTGCGGATGAAATTGATCCTGCCAAGCTGGGTCGCCTGCACATTCTTGAAGTGCAACGCCTGATTCGCTTTATGCCGAAAGTGGTCATGGCTGTCGTACCCGGCTGGGCGGCTGGTGGTGGTCACAGCCTGCACGTTGTCTGTGATCTAACCATTGCCTCGAGAGAACATGCTGTATTCAAACAGACTGATCTGGATGTAGCCAGTTTCGATTCCGGCTACGGCTCTGCCTACCTGGCGAAAATGGTTGGGCAGAAGAAAGCCCGTGAGATTTTCTTTCTGGGCCTGGACTATTCAGCACAGGATGCTGCTGATATGGGTATGGTGAACAAGGCAGTGCCTCATGCGGAACTGGAAAATGTTGCTCTGGGTTGGGCGAAAATCATCGGTGAAAAATCACCGACAGCGTTGCGTATGATGAAATACGGACTGAACCTGACCGACGACGGCATGGTCGGGCAGCAGCTGTTTGCCGGTGAAGCTACCCGCTTGGCTTACGGTACGGATGAGGCGCAGGAAGGCCGTGACTCATTCCTGGAAAAGCGGCCCAAGGACTTCTCCCGTTTCCCATACCACTATTGAATCTTTCTCGCCACCAGCCGGATCTGATCCTGATCACCGTGCTCCCACAGTGCGTAGTATGGAGCAGGTCCCGTGCTGATCAGCTCAATGTTGAAATCGGCATCAATAAACGCCCTGGCCAGCTGGTCAGGGTTAAATACGTTGAAATAGGTGACGGGAAACACGGCCTTGTAAAGCTCAATGTACTCCCAGGCCTTGGGGTCAGGTTCATGCATTCTCGCCAGTTGTTCAAAGTATGTTATAGCGTTTTGCAGGGCGTCCATGCGATCGGGGGCTGCCTGCCTCTGGGCTTCCCTGATGGCTTTCATGTCGAGAGGTTTCATTTGTTCCAGTTCTTCTGAAGCGCAGGTCAGTATGACCCTTCCGCCGGGCGTCAACAGTCGATGAAACTGCCGGATAGACTCGAGGACCTCATCGTGGTCGAGAAAATGAAACACCTCTGAACACAGAATCCCAGAGAAGTGGTTATCGGGGAAGGAGACGCTGTGCGGTAACTGCAGAAAGTGAAAGCTCAAATTCGGTGAACGATCTGCGTACCGCTGCTGTAATTCCACCACAGTGTTCCGAGCCATTTCGGTAGCATACACACGTGCTCCTGCGTCAACGGCTGTGCTGGCGTTCAGGCAGTTACCACAGCCAATGTCCAGCAGTGGCTCTGAGCCATTCCAGCACTCTATCCAGTGATGTATTAATGGATTCACTACTTTGTAAGCGACGCCACCCTGGTGAGACAGTGGGCTGTAAGATGGTTTTTGCAGTTGCATGAAACACCTCGAAAAGCCTCATTGCAGGATTCAGAGTATAGGCGGAGTATTCCAGGGTGCTCTGCATAGTTCAGGGAAAACTCTGATCAGTTCGGAGGGAGGAAAACAGGCAAAGAAAAAACCGCAGAAAGGGTTGTCCTATCTGCGGTTTTTTTCTTGTTCTTCAGTGCGTTAGGGGAGTGTTTTAAGCGATTTTAGAGTTGTACTCTTTGGCGTAGATCGCCAGTCCGCCCAGGGAAGTTTCCCGATACTTGGCTTGCAGGTCGAGGCCGGTTCTGTACATGGTTTCAATGCAGCTGTCGAGGGAAACAGCGTGATTGCCGTCACCGCGCAGAGCCAGTCGTGCTGCTGTAATCGCCTTGATTGCTGCCATGCCGTTGCGCTCGATGCAGGGGATCTGTACCAGTCCGGCAATCGGGTCACAGGTCATGCCCAGGTGATGTTCCATACCGATCTCTGCAGCATTTTCCACCTGGTCAATGGTGCCACCCTGTACGGCAACCAGTGCGCCCGCCGCCATGGAGCAGGCAGAGCCCACTTCCGCCTGGCAACCGGCTTCAGCACCGGAAATGGTCGCGTTCATCTTGATGAGGGAGCCAATGGCTGCGGCCGTGGCCAGGAAGTCGCGAATGCCTTTCTGGTTATTACGGGAAATAAACCGTGAGTAGTAAGCCAGAACTGCTGGAATGACACCGGCCGCGCCATTGGTTGGCGCTGTCACCACGCGCCCGCCGCAGGCATTCTCTTCATTCACGGACATGGCAAACAGGGTCACCCAGTCCATGATGGCGAAGTGGTCGCTGAGCATCGTTTCCGGGTTGGCGGTCAGGGTCTTGTGCATATTTGCGGAGCGACGCTTGATACCACTCATGGGCAGCTGGCCTTCCATTTTCAGGCCGCGCTCGATGCAGTTGCGCATTGCGTCCCAGAGTGCATCAATCTTGCTGTTCATCAGCTCCAGGTCACCGTTGCAGCGGGCTTTTTCGTTTTCGATAACAAGTTCGGCAATCGTCAGGTTTTCCCGCTTGCAGAGATTCACCAGCTCATCAGCATTGCGGAACGGGTAGGGGATGGTCGATCCCAGTTCTTCTGTGGATTCGGTGTTTGCCGCTGGCTTGTTGAATTCATCGGCACAGACGATGAAGCCGCCGCCGATGGACAGGTAGGTCTTGTAGTAGACAACAATGCCATTCTGGTCTGCGGCGAAAATGCGCATGGCATTGGGGTGCTCGGGCAGGGTCTCACCGTTGTGGAAAATCAGCTGGGTATCGTAATCGAAGGTGATCTCATGCTCGCCGCCGAGGTTCATTTTTTTGCTGGTCTTGATCTCTTCGAAGATACGGTCGGCCTCATCAGGATCGATGGTATCAGGCTGGTAGCCTGCCAGGCCCAGCAGTGAAGCCTTATCGGTGCCGTGTCCAACACCAGTCAGTGCCAGTGAGCCGTACAGGCCGACACGGACAGAAGCAATGCTTCCAAGAATGCCTTTTTCACGCAACTCGTTCAGAAAACGGTTACCCGCCCACATTGGGCCAACGGTATGGGAGCTGGAAGGGCCGATTCCGATCTTGAAGATGTCAAAGATACTCAGCATGGTGTTTGGTCATCAATTGATAGAGTGGATAGGGTCATCTTGAGCGATACCCAGAATACAAACATTCCGGAGGAATACTGAGATTCCTCCGGAATGTGCTAATGAGTTAAGGTCTTAAGTAGTCCAACCTTTGCTTTTTTCTGCCCGCAGCCCAAGGGTTGGGGGCTACAGGCAGGAAAATATATGTTTTCAATTGTCGGACTACTTAGATCAGTTGTGAGGCGATAAAGCCGGTGATCGCGATAGTACCCATCAGCAGAGTGAAGAGGTTGGCCCTGGACTCGTACTTCTTCATGGATGGAATGCGTTTCACGGCATAGACCGGCAGGATGAACAGGATACCGGCGATGACTGGGGAAACGATAGCTTCAATCAGACCCATGACACTTACGTCCATGTAGGCTACCAGCCATACGGACAGGGTGATGAAGATCATGATGCCACGATCCAGCGCCTTCTGATTGATATTCTTACCTTTGCTTTCCAGGTTCTTGGTCAGCAGGCCGTTCAGACCTTCACGGGTTCCCATGTAGTGACCGAAGAAGGAAGAGGAGATAGCAACCAGGGCTACAATCTGAGCCAGCCAGCCGAACATGGCGTTGTCGGTACGCTCGGCGAAGAAGGTCAGAATGGAGATGTTCTGGGCCTTGGCCTGCATCAGTTCAGCGGGGCTCAGGGTCAGTACGCAGCTGTAGACGAACAGCATGGTGAAGCCGACCAGCATTATGGTGGTGCGCTTCAGGGTCTTGCTGGCCTGTGGTTCAGCATCGTTGCCCAGTTCCTTGCGGTAGGTAGACGCGAAGGAAGAAACAGCCGGAGAGTGGTTGAAGGCAAAGACCAGTACCGGAATGGTCAGGAACAGGGTCTTGATAAAGTCAGTGCCCGTTGGCGTTACGCTGAACTGGGCAGCAACGTTCCACTCAGGAATCAGGTAGATGGAGAGGCCCACCAGTACGGCGATCAGAGGGTAAACGATCGCAGAGGTTACCTTCAGAACGATCTTCTGTCCGCAGACCATGACACCTACCAGACCGGCTACCAGAACAAAGCTCAGCAGGGCGCGGTTTGGAGCGGCTTCCCATCCCAGCTGGTTAACCAGCAGGCTGGAAACGGTATTGGTGATACCGATGCCGTAGATCAGCAGAATCGGAAAAATGGCGGCGAAGTAGCCAAAGGTGATCAGGGAGCCTGCCCTGGAACCGAAGTGTTCAACAACAGTATCGGTGATATCGGCGTCAGCCTTGGAAGCAGACAGGCAGAAGCGGGTCAAGCCTCTGTGCGCCAGGAAAGTCATTGGGCCAATCAGCAGGGTCATGGTGATCAGTGGCCAGATACCGCCAAGACCGGCGTTAATTGGCAGAAAGAGTACGCCGGCACCTACTGCTGTGCCAAACAGTGTCAGGCACCATTCGGTGTCACGTTTGGTCCATCCTTTGGTGTCTGTTGCCATGCCAGCCTGGGGCTGGGTCAGAACCTGTGCTTGAGCCATATGAATTACATCCCCTCCTGAATCTCTGGAGTTAACCGCTGATTAACAAATCATCAAAATCTGGTTGCGCACTGTACAGAAGTTGTTTTTCCAAAGTATTGATGGAGGTTAGGGTGTTTAACTATTGATCTGTGTTAGGATTCTTGGCGTTTTAAGAGTGGTTTTTGCTTTCGGTATCTGCTTATTCCGTGATCAATATGCCTCGTCTTGTTGTTTCAATCTTGTGGTTTACCTGCTGACTTTGCACTGAATAAACTGTTGGTTCGAAACCTTTGAACTGTCTTTCTGAATAAACTGATCTTGTTTTCACCGTCTTGACGTTACTTTTCGTGGAATCATCAATCCTGGCGTCCAGAGAATGGCTCTGCGGTAATTGAAGCTGGTAGCTAAAAAAAACCACCGCAGTGCGGTGGTTTTTTTGCAGTTAATGTCAGCGTTATCAGTCCTGATAACGCTGCATCACCAGGCAGGCATTGGTGCCGCCAAAGCCGAAGCTGTTCGACAGGATGCGGTCAAGTTGCTGCTCTTTTGCCTCACCGGTGAGGATCGGCAGACCATCGGCTTCCGGGTCAACAGTTTCAACGTTGGCGGATGCCGCAATAAAACCGTGCTTCATCATCAGCAGGCAGTAGATGGCTTCCTGGACGCCGGCGGCTCCCAGGGAGTGACCGGAGAGTGATTTGGTGGAACTGACAGCCGGCATCTCGTTGCCAAAAACTTCTTTCAGGGCTTTCAGCTCGGCGACATCACCGACCGGGGTGCTGGTGCCGTGGGTGTTGATGTAATCAACGGGACCATCAACGGTGTCCAGGGCCATACGCATGCAGCGAGTGGCGCCTTCACCGGAAGGAGCAACCATGTCATAGCCGTCAGAGGTGGCGCCGTAACCGACGATCTCAGCGTAGATCTTGGCGCCACGGGCTTTGGCGTGCTCCAGCTCTTCTACTACAACCATGCCGCCACCGCCGGCGATAACAAAACCATCACGGTCAGCGTCGTAAGCCCGTGAAGCTTTGTCCGGGGTGTCGTTGTATTTGCTGCTCAGTGCGCCCATGGCATCGAACAGACCAGTCTGGGTCCAGTGCTCTTCTTCACCGCCGCCGGCGAAAACGATGTCCTGCTTGCCCAGCTGGATCTGTTCAACAGCGTTGCCGATGCAATGTGCGCTGGTGGCGCAGGCGGAAGTAATGGAGTAGTTCACGCCTTTGATCTTGAAGGGCGTGGCGAGACAGGCGGATACCGTACTGCCCATGGTGCGGGTGACACGGTAAGGGCCGACACGCTTGACGCCTTTCGAACGCATGATGTCAGCGGATTCAACAATATTCTCTGAGGACGCGCCGCCGGAAGCCGCAACCAGGCCTGTCCGGGGGCTGGAAACCTGCTCTTCGGTCAGGCCGGCATCTTCAATGGCCTGCTTCATGGCAATGTAGGCATACGCAGCAGCATCGCCCATGAAGCGAACAGTCTTGCGGTCAATGTGTTCGTTGAAATCAATGTCCACGGTTCCGGACACATGACTGCGGAAGCCATTCTCTGCATAGCTTTCGTTGAAGCGGATGCCGGACCGTCCCTGCCTGAGAGCGTCGGCCACTTCGTCCTGGGTGATGCCCAGGCAGGAAGTGATGCCGATCCCTGTAACTACAACACGTTTCATCTGTTTAACCTGAATTTGCTCAATGAATCAGAAAGAGTCAGTGTTCTGGAACAGACCAACTCTGAGCCCCTTGGCGGTATAGATCTCCCGGCCATCGACGCTGACGCTGCCGTCGGCGATACCCAGTACCAGCTTTCGGGAGATGACCCGCTTCATGTTGATGCGGTAGGTGACCTTTTTGCTGGTGGGGAGAATCTGGCCCGTGAACTTCACTTCGCCACTGCCCAGAGCGCGGCCGCGGCCCGGGTTGCCGACCCAGCCGAGATAGAACCCGACCAGCTGCCACATGGCGTCCAGGCCAAGACAGCCCGGCATGACCGGGTCGCCCGGGAAGTGGCATTCAAAGAACCAGAGGTCAGGACGGATATCCAGTTCCGCTATGATCTCACCCCGTCCATAGGTTCCGCCTTCGTCTGAAATGCGAACGATTCGATCCAGCATCAGCATATTCGGCGCTGGCAGCTGGGCGTTGCCCGGACCGAACAGTTCGCCCTGGGCACAGCGGATAAGATCGTCTTTCTCGAAGGATTTTTGCTTCATTCGTTCATTATTCCTGGATCATTCCTGGTCAGCACCGGGTCCGTCCCGGAGATCGTTCATCAGGATCAGATAACTTCGGGCCAGGGAATTCACTACTATGGTTCCGGTGCAGAACTATACCACTGCCCGGAGGCACTCTTCATGCACTTCACCGAATTCTTAACAAAAAGACAACAGTTGTGGCGCATCGAAGCCAGACGGCCATGATCTCGCGTGGCCGAAATGCTGCCGAACCGGATCGGGTAAGGTATTATCCGGTGTATCGCCTGGATGAGACTCCCTGGAGTTCAGCAGGCACTGATAATCGAAACAAAAACCGGAACCCGATCGGACTCTCTTGGAACTATGTGGAACTATGACGATGACGCCGAACAACGGTAGCAGGCAGTATACCATAGCCATACTTGGCGGAGGCAGCTTTGGAACGGCGCTTTCTGATATCTCGGCCACCAATGGTCACAGGGTCAGGCTCTGGATGCGAGACCCGGAGCAGGTCAGGAGCATCAACGAAGATCACGTCAATCAGCGTTATCTTCCCGAGTTCGCTGTGCACAGCGACGTGCGGGCATCCACGGATCTGCATGATACCATCAGGGATGCCGAGATTGTCCTGATCGCCATACCCAGTAAATCTTTTCGTTCCGTGGTGCAGCAGACCGCAGGGTTGCTGGGTAACAAGGTCGTGATCAGTACCACCAAAGGCATCGAGCCTGATACCTTTGACCTGATGAGTGAAATTCTCAGGGAAGAGGCACCCGAGGCCCGTATTGGTGTTCTCAGTGGCCCCAACCTGGCCAGGGAAATTGTCGCCAAGGCGGTGACGGCGACAGTGATCGCCAGTGAGGATGATGAGCTCTGTGAAATCACCCAGGGCATTCTTCATTGTGACTATTTCCGGGTTTACTCCAATCATGATGTTTATGGTGTGGAGCTGGCTGGCGCACTCAAGAACATTTATGCCATTGTCTCCGGCATAGGCGCCGCCATGGGGATGGGTGAGAATACCAAAAGTATGCTCATTACCCGCAGCCTGGCTGAGATGAGCCGCTTTGCCGTGAAGCTCGGAGCCAACCCGTTGACTTTCCTCGGGCTGGCGGGTGTCGGGGACCTGATCGCCACCTGTACTTCCAGCCTCAGCCGGAACTACCGGGTGGGCTATGCGCTGGGGCAGGGGCAGAGTCTGGAGCAGGCCGAGCTGGATCTTGGCCAGGTAGCCGAAGGTGTTAACACGCTGCGGCAGGTAAAACAGAAGGCGGAAGAACTGGGCATTTACATGCCGATCGTCGAGGGGCTTTATAAAGTCATCTTCGAAGGCTATAAAGTGCATGAACTGGTCAAGGGCATGATGTTAAGAGAACAGAAAACGGACGTTGAATTCATGGTGAATGCGAATGGATGAAAAATTGATAGAAAACCTGAAATCGGAATCGCGCTGGCTGCGCCTGGTATTTATGGTGTTGTTCGCCATGGCGGCCTATGTCGCGGGTTTCCTGATTTTCCTGGTGGCCGTCGTGCAGCTTGTTCATGGCTTTATCAAAGGGCAGCCTAATGGTCGCCTGCTGACTTTCAGTGCCGGCCTGAACCAGTATGTTTATCAGATAGTTCAATTTGTTACCTACAACACTGAAACCAAACCCTATCCGTTCTCTGACTGGCCGCAGACTGAAGATGACTCAGCATCAGACTGACTTCAGAGAGGATATGACCCTGGGGGGGCTATGAAGCTGATTATCATGCGTCACGGACAGGCTGGCTGGAATGCTGTCAGTGACGCCCAGAGACCTCTTACTCAATACGGGCAGAAAGAGGTCAGTCTTACCGCCGGTAAACTGAAAGGGCTGGGAGTGAACCGGGTTCTTGCCAGCCCTTATCTCAGGGCTCAGCAGACTGGAGAAATTGTTGCCGCTGTGCTGGGGTGTGATATGGAAACACTGGAGTGCATCACTCCCAACGGCTCACCCCTTGAGGCAGTCAATGCCCTGCCAGAATCTGGCACCGTCCTGCTTGCCAGCCATATGCCCCTGGTCAGTGCCATGACTGGGTTACTGTGTGATGGCAATGAGCGCAGTGGGCCGGGGTTTGCGACTGCCAATGCTGCTGTTCTTGAGATGGAAATTCCGGGTATAGGGCTGGCTACCTTACTGGAAGTGGTCGGCCCCTGAAGACCCGGTTTTTCTTCTTTTTACTACTGAACTTTTCTCTGTATACAAGCTCTAACCCTGCCCGAATTGGTCGGGTTCAGAGTTGCTAACGGGGATAATGCGGTGTCAGGAGTGAAGCTATTTAAGGGGGCTGTCGTATGCTCCCTGGCTGTAATGTTCTGCAGTTATCAGTTCATGATACAGGGTGCTCCGGCTTTCATGATTCCGGAGCTGGTGGCCAGCCTTGACCTGGATCTTCTACAGGTCAGCTGGGTGACCAGCAGTTTCCTCTATATTTATCTGCTGTTTCAGATTCCCGGCGGCATAGTCGCAGACCATCTGCCCAAACGTTATCTTTTGTGTGCAGCCTGTATATTGATGGGTCTGTGCTGTTACTGGTTTTCAGTGGCGGAAGGCTTCAGTCAGGCCGTTGTTGCCAGGGGGCTGATGGGGGTAGCCTCTTCTCCGGGGATAGTCATCTGCTTGACCCTGGTAGGCATCTGGTTTCCCCGTAAATGGTTCCCCCTGATGTGCGGTGCGGTGGAGTCCTTCGCTGTGGCCGGTGGTGCCATTGGCCCGCTGTTGATTCCGGTGCTGATGCAGTACTCAGACTGGCGTGGCAGTATGTGGTGGATGGCCGTTTTTGGCTGGGTGCTGGCTCTGGTGGTTCTGGTGTTTGTGAAGGAGCGGCCTGATTCCCTGGTAACGGTCGAAGCCAACGAGCCTGATAAAAAACAGTCGGGCTATAGCTGGAGAGAGCTTTTTCAGCTTAGAGATTTCTGGCTCAGCTCCTTGTATGGGTTCGGGATGTTTACTTTTCTCGGGGCCTTTGCCGGACTCTGGGGCGTTCCCTTTCTCAATGGGCGGTTTCCGGGTGAGGACATTTTGGTCAGGGAGTCCCTGTCCCTGATTTATATCGGAACAGCCATTGGTGCACAGGGCCTGGGTATGCTGGCTACGGTGATAGGGCATTACCGGAAGATCATGAGCATCTGTGCTCTTCTGGTGATTTCGCTGTCTGCTCTGGCACTCTATTCAGACTGTTCCCTGTCAGGCATGTGCTGCATCTGCTTCCTGACTGGTCTCTGTTGTGGCGCGTACATGCTGGCGTTCACGACGACCCGTAATGTGGTGCCTGCAGCAATGATGGGAGTGGCGTTAGCGGCTACCAATGGCAGTATGCTGCTGGCGGGGCCATTGCTTCAGCCACTGATGGGCGGGACCCTCAGCATGACCGGAGCGGGTCTTGATGAACTCAGTACGGGCGATTACCGGCTTGCCTTTACCTCCTTGACAATCTGCCAGCTTTTCGCCCTGGCAGCAGCCATGTTGATGTCGCCTGATGTGGAGAGGAAAAGCTGCTGAAGGTTTGCAACGACTACCCATAGCCCATAGATAGCGTTATCCTAACCGGCTTTCTAATCGGTGGCTCAACCTGGGCCACCGCACTTCGCAACCGATGGTTTTTCAAGGCGATGCCGCTACTTCGATTCGATAACACAAGTCTGGCCTATGGCGATATGCCATTGCTGGATAATGCTGACTTCCAGATTCGTAAAGGTGAAAGGGTTTGCCTGCTGGGCCGTAATGGCGCCGGCAAGTCCACCATGATGAAGCTGGTGTCAGGCCAGATAGACTCTGATGACGGTTCTATCTGGAAAAAGCCGGGCCTGAAGATTGGTATTCTCAACCAGGACCTGCCGGAACAGGATGATAAGAAAGTCTACGACGTTGTGGCTTCTGGTCTTGAGAAGGTTGGTGAACTTATTAGCCGATACCATGAGCTGTCCCTGAATATCAGCAGTGATGCGGATATGAAAGCCCTGGAAAAAGTCCAGCAGCAGCTGGAAGCGGCAGACGGCTGGAGCCTTCAGCTGAAGGTGGACACGGTAATCCAGAAGCTGGGGCTGCCAGAAGAGAAACTTATGAGGGAGCTTTCCGGTGGCTGGAGACGCCGGGTTGAACTGGCCAGGGCCCTGGTGTGTGATCCTGACCTGCTGTTGCTGGATGAGCCGACCAACCACCTGGACATTGTCGCTATTGACTGGCTTGAGAAGCAACTGCTGGATTTCCGTGGCGCTTTGCTGTTCATCACCCACGACCGTTCTTTCCTGCAGTCCCTGGCCTCCCGGATCATCGAGCTGGATCGTGGCCAGCTCACCAGCTGGGAGTGTGACTACAAAACCTACCTGGATCGCAAGGCGCACCAGCTTGAAGTAGAGGCAGAGCAGAACGCTCTGTTCGATAAGAAGCTGGCCCAGGAAGAAGTATGGATTAGACAGGGCATCAAGGCGCGCCGGACCCGTAACGAAGGTCGGGTTCGCGCTCTGAAGGCGCTCCGTGATGAGAGAGGTCAGCGACGTGAAGTGCAGGGCAAGGCATCCTTCAGTCTTGATCAGGCAGAAGGTTCCGGCAAGCTGGTCATGGAAGCTAAAAATATCTCCCAGGCCTTTGATAACCATAAAGTTATTGAAGACTTCAGTCTGCGGCTGATGCGTGGCGACAAGATCGGTCTGATTGGCGCAAACGGCGCCGGTAAGTCAACTTTGCTGCGCATTCTACTTGAGCAGATGGCGCCGCAATCAGGAACCATCAAAACCGGCACCAAGCTGGAAGTGGCCTATTTCGATCAGCTGCGTAATCAGCTGGACCTGGAAAAGACCGTCATTGATAACGTCGCTGAAGGTCGCGAAAGCATCACCATCAACGGCAACAATCGTCATGTGATCAGCTACCTCGGTGACTTCCTGTTCCCAGCCAGCCGCTGCCGGGTCCCTGTCAAGGCGCTGTCCGGAGGGGAGAGGAATCGTCTGCTTCTGGCCCGTTTGTTCAGTAAGCCAGCCAACCTGATGGTGATGGACGAACCCACCAACGACCTGGATGTTGAGACTCTTGAATTACTTGAGTCACTGCTGGTGGACTTCCAGGGCACCATCCTGCTGGTCAGCCACGACCGGGCTTTCCTGGACAATGTCGTCTCCAGTACGCTGGTGTTTGAGCCGGGTGGAAAGATCAGTGAGTTTGTCGGTGGCTTTGATGACTGGTTGCGACAGGGCGGTCGTATAAGGAATCTGGTCGCGGAGCCCCAGACAGCGAAGCCTGTCAAAAGAGATACAAAAGCTGCTGAGCTGAAAGCTGAAGTCAAGCCATCAAAGAAAAAGCTCAGCTACAAGTTGCAGCGTGAACTGGATGGACTGCCTGCTGAAATAGAGAAGCTGGAAGAGGAAATGGCTGCCCTGGAAGAACGGGTCGCAGATCCGTCTTTCTACCAGGGGGATGCAGATAAAGTTCAGGAGACTCTGAAGCGTCTTGAGACTGTAACTGAGGAAATTGACCAGAAAATGGAACGCTGGGAAGAGCTGGAGAATATGTAACTTCCCGCTCTTCACAAAACCGTACCAGGCTGTGATGGCCTGATACGGTTACCCTGTCTCTTATTTCTCTTTCTTGCCGACCCTTACCGCCAGTACATCACAGCAGGCGCCATGAAGAATGCTGGTGGAGGTGGAGCCCAGGATCAGGGCGAGACCATGACGGCCATGACTTCCTACCACTATCAGGTCCACATCGGACTCTTCGGCTATACGGTGCACTTCCCGCTCCGGACGGCCGTAGACAACATGCTGCTCCCCTTTTTCCAGTTGGACACTTTCTGCCAGCCGTGAAATTCGGTCCCGCGCCTGCTGGGTGATTTCGTCCTGCAGGGTGGTCAGATCCAGGGGGATATCGCTGCCGTAGGCGACACTGAGAGGTTCTACAACGTGCACCATTGTTAACCTGGCCTGATAGGTCTCAGCCAGTGACTTGGCTTTCTCAAGGACATCGTCCGCCTCATCAGACAGGTCAATGGCTACCAGTATGTGTTTGTAGAGGCTCATAGGCTGTCTCCCTCTTTATAGTGAAACTTTTGTTGTGTTGAGCTGTTGTGTTGAGCAGTTGAACGGTAAATTTCATCATTAGGGTTTATCAGGGAGCCAGATTCACACCACCAGGCCGCTCTGGCTGTTGTATCTCAAGGACTATCATAGCGTCGACGAGTTTATTTTATGGTGCTTCAGGTCATTGTCCAATACAAATTGTTATTGACTGCTGATCTTATGCTCTGGAATGGCAAATGATCACAGGCACACTTGACAATAAACATGAATTCACAGAAGGTAGTCTCAAAATTCAAACAAGCGTATGAATTTTGGTATTGCCTTCTGACTGAAATAATGACTATGAATAAAACCAGTCAAAGGGGATGCAGTCCAAACTTCAAAACGCGTAACTTCAATCGGTTCGGAGAGAGATCGATGATATATCAGGGGAAGGCTTTCAAGGTTAAAGCACTGGAAGCAGGCATTGCCGAAATTCGGTTCGACCTTGAAGGGGAGTCTGTCAATAAGTTCAACCAGATGGCGATTGAAGATCTGGCCGCTGCCGTTGAGGCGATCAAAGCTGACAGCTCTGTCAAGGGGCTGGTTCTGACCAGTGGCAAGGACGTGTTTGTTGTAGGCGCCGACATCACGGAGTTTACGAAAACCTTCAGTCTGGATGATGATGTGCTGTTTGAGCAGGTCATGGGAGTTAACAGTATTTTCTCCGGTTTTGAGGATCTGGACATTCCGACAGTTGTCGCGATCAATGGCACCGCTCTTGGTGGCGGTTTTGAAATCTGCCTCTGTGCGGATTACCGTGTCATGTCCAGCCAGGCCAGGGTTGGCCTGCCTGAAGTCAGGCTTGGGATCTATCCTGGCTGGGGTGGTACTGTACGGTTGCCAAGGGTTATTGGCGCAGACAATGCCATTGAATGGATTTGTGCAGGCAAAGAACAGAAGCCTGAGGCTGCATTGAATGTCGGTGCTGTTGATGCGGTGGTTGAACCGGAGAAGCTGCTGGCCTCTGCTGTTGACCTGGTGAAGAAATGCCTGAATGGCGATCTTGATTACAAAGCCCGTAAAGCTGAGAAGGGGGCGGCGCTGAAACTGCCTCCCATGGAAGCCATGATGGTTTTCGAAACCGCCAAACCCTTTGTCAAGCAGCAGGCTGGACCTCACTATCCAGCGCCTGTAGAAGTGGTGAAAACAATCCAGAAGCATGCGTCTCTCCTTCGTGACAAGGCACTTGCGGTGGAAGCCAAGGGCTTTATCAAACTGGCGAAAAGCTCTGTGGCACATTCTCTGGTCGGCCTGTTCCTCAATGACCAGTACCTGAAGAAGAAAGCCAAAGAGTCTGCCGGTCTGGCGAAGAAAACAGAGAAAGCGGCGGTTCTGGGTGCCGGTATCATGGGGGGAGGTATTGCTTATCAGTCTGCCCTGAAAGGCACTCCGATCCTGATGAAGGACATCAACCAGGATGGTCTGGACCTGGGGCTCGCTGAAGCCAAGAAACTGCTGTCCAAGCGTGTTTCCAGAGGGCGAATGGACGCTGACAAAATGGCCGATGCCCTTAATAACATTGTGCCGGCGTTGTCTTATGGCGACTTCAAGGATGTGGATGTTGTCGTTGAAGCAGTAGTTGAAAATCCCAAGGTTAAAAAAGCCGTTCTTGCCGATGTTGAAAGCCAGGTCAGTGAAGGTAGTGTGCTGACGTCCAATACTTCAACTATCTCTATAACAGAGTTGTCTAAGGCGCTGAAAAGGCCGGAAAACTTCTGTGGCATGCACTTCTTTAACCCGGTGCACCAGATGCCCCTGGTCGAAGTGATCCGTGGGGAAAAGACCAGCGAAGAAACTGTGGCGACTGTTGTGCAATACGCCAGGAAGATTGGCAAAACACCCATCGTCGTCAATGACTGCCCGGGCTTTATGGTAAACCGGGTGCTGTTCCCGTACTTTGCCGGCTTCGCCGCCCTGCTGAGAGACGGTGCTGATTTTCAGAAAGTTGACAAGGTCATGGAACGATTCGGCTGGCCAATGGGTCCGGCTTATCTGCTTGATGTCGTCGGTATGGATACCGGTTCCCACGCTGAACAGGTTATGGCGGAAGGTTACCCGGATCGCATGACCCGAAATGAAAAAACCGGGATGGATATCATGTACGAACAGGGTCGCTACGGTCAGAAAACTGCAGCCGGCTTTTACAGATACGAAACGGACAAGAAAGGTAGACCGAAGAAAGTCGTCGATGAGGCAGTCTACGATCTGCTGTCAGAAGTCTGTGCTGAGCGCCGTGACTTCGATGACGAGGAAATCATTGCCCGTATGATGCTGCCACTGTGCATGGAAACTGTTCGTACACTTGAAGATGGCATTGTTGCGACACCTGTTGAAGCTGACATGGCCCTGATTTTCGGTATCGGCTTCCCGCCATTCCGTGGCGGCGTTTTCAAGTACATTGACAGTATGGGCGTGGACAAGTTTGTTGAACTGGCTGATCAGTATGCACATATCAGCCCGCTCTATCAGCCGACCGAGAAACTGCGTGAGATGGCGCGTGAAGGCAAGTCCTTTTACGGCGACAAATAAACCGCTTCTGGATAACGACTGAATTATAAGAGAGACAAGATTATGAGCCTGAATCCGAGAGATGCGGTCATTGTCGACTTTGGCCGTACACCCATGGGGCGCTCCAAGGGTGGAATGTATCGCAATGTTCGTGCTGAAACCCTGTCAGCGGAGCTGATCACTGGCGTTCTGAACCGCAACCCGAAAATCAACCCGGCTGAAGTGGAAGATGTGATCTGGGGCTGTGTTAACCAGACCCTGGAGCAGGGCTGGAACATTGCCCGCATGGCTTCCCTGATGACACCGATCCCTCATACCTCTGCCGGCCAGACCGTCAGCCGTCTGTGTGGTTCTTCAATGAGTGCCCTGCATACTGCTGTGCAGGCCATTCAGACCAACAACGGCGATGTGTTTGTTGTCGG
The DNA here is from genome assembly GCA_051008495.1 of Endozoicomonas sp. Classification (GTDB taxonomy): domain Bacteria; phylum Pseudomonadota; class Gammaproteobacteria; order Pseudomonadales; family Endozoicomonadaceae; genus Endozoicomonas_A. The sequence goes on from JBPCXN010000105.1 coordinate 22,903, forward strand.
TGGTGTTGAACATATGGGACATGTTGGCATGATGCACGGCGTGGATCCCAACCCGCGACTGTCTAAATACGGTGCCAAGGCCTCCGGGATGATGGGGCTGACTGCGGAGATGCTGGGCACCATGCACGGTATCAGCCGTAAGGCTCAGGATGAGTTTGGCGTCCGTTCTCACCAGCGTGCCTGGGCGGCTACACAGGAAGGTCGTTTCCGGGATGAGATTATCCCGATGCAGGGGCATGACGCCGATGGTAGCCTGGCGCTGTTTACAGAGGATGAAACCATCCGTCCGGAAACCACTGTTGAAGGACTTTCCCAGCTGAAGCCTGCTTTCAATCCGGCCAGTGGTACCGTAACTGCCGGTACCTCAAGTCAGATCACTGATGGCGCTTCCTGCATGATCGTGATGTCGGCTGAACGCGCAAAAGCACTTGGGCTGGAGCCTATGGCTGTAGTTCGTGCTATGGCGGTTGCCGGTGTTGACCCGGCCATCATGGGCTATGGACCGGTGCCAAGTACCAAGAAAGCCCTGAAGCGAGCCGGCATCACCATGGACGACGTCGACCAGGTAGAGCTCAACGAAGCCTTTGCTGCACAGGCTCTGCCAGTGCTGAAAGACCTGAAACTGCTCGACAAAATGGATGACAAGGTCAATCTGAATGGTGGCGCTATTGCCCTCGGTCACCCTTTCGGTTGCTCCGGCGCCAGGATCTCCGGTACCCTGCTCAATGTCATGAAGCAGCAGAGTGGAAGCCTTGGTGTGGCCACCATGTGTGTGGGCCTGGGTCAGGGCATTACCACAGTCTTTGAAAGAGTTTAAAACCATTGGATCCCCGCCTTTCTGGCGGGGATCTGTATGTTGAGCTTTCACTGAGCGATGTTTGGCTGTTATCCTGATTTCTGAACAGGGCAGGGAGCCTAATATCAGATCAATGCCGGCATCGACAGACACCTCCAGAATCCCTTCATTGCAGCCAGCAACACGGCAGCCCTGGGTAGGTACCAGGCTGGTGCGTTTTTTCGGCTTGAGAAAAGTCCAGGCTGTTGATGTAACCAGGCAGCTGCCGGAGAGTGTCTCGCGGGAAATGCCGGCGGAAACTCTCAGGAACCGCTCCATAGCCATTGCAGGCAGGCACTTTGTTGGCTTTCGCTCCAACCACAGAAATCTCGATCAGCTGGAAGCAGAACTGGTGACTTCGGCCTGGCTGTTTCAGCCGGGGTTAAGCGTTGAACACAGACGCAGCAAGGTCAGACTGGCAATGGCCGCTGCCGGGATGGCCAGGCTGGAAAGCTCTGATCCTGTTACTTTGTGCTCGAAGCGCCGGCACCTGTGGAATTCTCAACTTAGCTCGCAACAGTTCAGGCGCCTGGAATCTTTGCTGAACGAAGGGGATATTGAGTTTTTTGGCCGATTTGACCCAAAGCTGGCCATGACATTTCCACTGCAGCCACTGAAACCTGAAGAGCTCGCGGATATTGTTGGCGTGGACGAGCTGCCGACCGAATCCGCAAGGATCATACGGTTTCGACAGTGTCGGGAGTATTACCTTGAAGGTGAAGGTTTTGACATTATCAGGGAGCTTGGCGCCACATGGTTGAATGAGTTGCCCGCCATGCTGCCTCTTCTGGAAACTATGCACTCTTTTGAGGGAATTCAGGACTTTCTTTCACGCCTGCGGCAGAAAACCGGCAGTGTAAAACCTACCAACCCGGAAAGTCTGAAGGAGGCGAAAGAGCAGCACCGTATCGATTTTGACGGGCAGGTCGTCAGGGAAAAATTCAAGCTGGATGAGCCGGAATGCCGGTTCCTGGTGGTGGCTGAAGAGCTGCTGAACCAGTACCGGGCAGTACTCCTTTTTGAGAGGCAGGATGCGGTTCTGGAAGAGGATGTTCAGAGGGGAAAGGCTGCAGAAGTGCAGAAAGAACAGCTGGAGAGGGTATTCACAGGGCTGTGTCACATTGTCATGAAGCAGCGCTGGCCGGAATGTTTTTCTGATAATCACTGTCAGACCCTGCTGCTGCCGGACCCGGAGCGCCGGGATGTGGTGCGCTGGAACAGCGATAATTTCCAGCCCAGGGGCGGCTGGTTTGATAAATACGGAATAAATCCGTTATAAAAGAAGGATGGTCGTTCGGGAAAAAATAACGCTGAATGTATGGTTTCCCTTGACCGATTATTTTCTTGACCTTATATATTGAAGCAATTTTTCAATTCCCGGCCTTTCTTGTTTCGATGGGTGCCAGTAGACGACCCTTGCAAAGGTCCTCTTTTTGTACGAAAACTGGCAGTCGGGAGATCGGAACAATGGAGCAGATTACAGGATGTGTAAGGTAGCATGGGTAAGTCTCTAGTTATTGTCGAGTCGCCCGCCAAGGCGAAAACCATCAACAAGTACCTGGGCAAGGATTTCGTGGTGAAATCCAGTGTCGGTCATATTCGTGACCTGCCCACGGCCGGTGGCGCCAAAAAGCCTGTTGATCCCAAGGCCAGGGCCAGAGCTGCTGCAGAGACGAGAAAGCTTTCGCCTGAGCAGAAGGTCATTCGCAAGAAGCAGAAAGCCAGGGAGCAGCTGGTTGAGCGCATGGGCATTGACCCGGAGAACGGCTGGAAAGCCCGCTACGAGGTTCTGCCCGGTAAGGAAAAGGTGGTGGATGAACTGCGCCGGCTGGCTTCAACGTCAGACACCATCTATCTCGCGACCGACCTTGACCGCGAGGGAGAAGCCATCGCCTGGCACCTGCAGGAAGCGATTGGCGGCGATAGCAGCCGCTACCGTCGTGTTGTCTTCAATGAAATCACCAAGAGCGCCATCCAGGAAGCGTTCAAGGAACCCGGTGCCCTGAATATTGACCGTGTCAATGCCCAGCAGGCCAGGAGATTCCTGGATCGTGTTGTCGGCTACATGGTTTCGCCTTTATTGTGGGCCAAGATTGCCAGGGGCCTGTCGGCAGGCAGGGTTCAGTCAGTTGCCGTGCGTCTGATTGTTGAGAGAGAGCGCGAAGTTCGCAGTTTCACCCCGGAAGAATACTGGGAAGTTTATGCTGACCTGGCTATGGCCGGTGGTGAAATGATTCGCTTCCAGGTGGTGAAAGATCAGGGCAGTGCCTTCCGGCCAGGAAACCAGGCGACAACTGACCTGGCTTTGGCGAAACTGAGAAATGCTTCCTTCCAGCTTAATGACCGGGAGGACAGACCTACCCGCAGTAAACCTTCTGCGCCATTCATTACATCAACGCTGCAGCAGGCTGCCAGTACACGACTGGGCTTCAGTGTGAAGAAGACCATGACCCTGGCCCAGAGATTGTACGAGGCTGGTCATATAACTTACATGAGGACCGACTCCACCAACCTCAGTAAGGATGCAGTAGAGAGCGCCAGGGGATTTATTGCCGATAATTATGGCAATCGCTATCTGCCGGATAATCCCAATATCTATTCCAGCAAGGATGGTGCACAGGAAGCCCACGAAGCCATACGGCCTTCCAGCGTCAATGCCGAACCAGGATCCATTAGCGGTCTCGAACGCGATGCAGAGCGTCTTTACGAACTGATCTGGAGGCAGTTTGTCGCCTGTCAGATGACACCGGCCGAGTATCTCAGCACTTCTCTCACGGTCATGGTCGAAGGACTGGAGCTGAAGGCCAGGGGGCGCACGCTCAAGTTTGACGGTTACACCCGTGTGATGGCCGCTATCGCCAAGAAGGGTGAAGATATTATTCTGCCCAGCCTGGACCGGGGTGCGAAGCTGGATCTTAAAGAGCTGGATCCAAGGCAACTGTTCACCAAGCCACCAGCACGATTCTCTGAAGCTGCCCTGGTTAAGGAGCTGGAGAAGCGGGGCATTGGTCGGCCTTCCACCTATGCATCAATTATTTCCACGATTCAGGATCGTGGCTATGTGTCCCTGAAGAGCCGCCGTTTCTATGCAGAGAAAATGGGTGATATTGTCACCGACAGGCTGGCTGAAAGTTTTCAGGACCTGATGGACTTTAACTTTACCGCCAACATGGAAGGTGACCTGGATCTGGTCGCTCAAGGTGGTAAAGGCTGGAAAGGCCTCCTTGATGAGTTTTATGAAGGGTTCAGTTCCAGGCTAGAGAGAGCTGAAGATGATGAGACGGGTATGCGCTCCAATGACCCTTCTCCTACCGATATAAGCTGTCCCACATGCAGTCGTTATATGATGATTCGTACGGCCAGTACCGGTGTATTCCTGGGCTGCTCCGGTTACGCGCTGCCGCCAAAAGAGCGCTGCAAGAGCACTATTAACCTGGTTCCTGGTGAAGAGGTTGAGGACGCTGATGACGAGAACGCAGAAGTGAATGCCCTGCGTGCCATGCATCGTTGTCCAAAGTGCTCTACAGCCATGGAAAGCTATCTGATTGATGAGCAGAGAAAGCTCCACGTCTGTGGCAATAACCCGGACTGTTCCGGCTACGAGATCGAGAAAGGTCAGTTCAAGCTCAAGGGTTATGATGGCCCGGTGCTTGAGTGTGATAAATGTGGCTCGGAAATGCAGCTTAAGAGCGGTCGTTTTGGCAAGTACTTTGGCTGCACCAACAGTGAGTGTAAGAATACCCGGAAACTGCTTAAGAGCGGCGAGGCTGCGCCGCCCAAAATGGATCCTGTGCCCATGCCTGAGCTGAAGTGCCTCAAGGTCGAAGATCATTATATTCTCAGGGATGGCGCCTCTGGTCTGTTCCTGGCAGCCAGTCAGTTCCCCAAGAACCGTGAAACCAGAGCGCCTCTGGTCAGTGAGCTGTTGCCGCATCAGGCAGCAATAGATTCCAAGTATCACTATCTGCTGGATGCCCCAAGAACAGACCCTGAAGGCAATCCTTCGGTGATCCGTTACAGCCGAAAGACTAAGCAACAGTATGTGATGAGCGAAGTAGAGGGCAAGGCTACTGGCTGGAGCGCGACCTTTGAAAACGGCCAGTGGGCGGAAAAAAGCACGAAAAAGAAACGCAAGTCAGACTGATTGGCAGGCACCTGCAAGCCTGTGATAAACCTCCAGGGTACACGCCCTGGAGGTTTTCGTGTAAAAGGGAGAGGCAGTTTTTCGTGCTGCGTCTTACGAAAGTGAACAGGAGTAAAGCATGGCTGACCAGTGGCAATCTTTTACCAATAAAAAACTGCACTTCGCGCGTTTGCAGATTGAGGCCTGGGAAGGTGCGGAAAAGGGTGATGCAGACAGCTATCGAGAGGCCTTTTTGTTTCATGCGGCTTCTGCCTATAAATCTCTCATTGCAGAAGTTATGGCTTCCTATGGGTTGGCAGTGGAAATGTTGTCTGATCTGGCAACGGCCGTGAAACAGCTGGAAAAGGTGGGCCGGCAATCCTCGGAGCTGACGCAGATGAAAAATATGGAGGTTGGTAACGGCTGGCTGTCAGTGCTTCTGAGTGCATATTCACTGGTTTCGAGGCCTGCCTATGGACAGACTGACGATAAGATTGAGTCTCAAGCCCTAATCGCAGTGGTGAACCCTGATAACTTTAAAATTGAGTCTGTGGAAGGGGCCAGAAAAGTTCTGGCTTGCCTGAAGGAACAGGTTGCTTACATCCGGAACTTGAATGTTGAGTATTGAAAAGGCAGAGTGTTCGAGCCTTCTGTTTCCCAGGCAGCCCATTGATTGAAGATTGGTCTTGCAACGTAGGGGCGGTTACTGCAGTATTTCATACTCAGGTAGCCTCTGACAGATGGGGCAGCTTTGTTCACGTAGAGCCATGGAAGTAGTGAACAAGCCTAGTTTGCCACAATACATCACAGGAATCAGTGTTATGGATAATTCATCGGATTCGTCTTTTCTTGAGATTGTTGAGCTTCCTTCAGGAGAGATCGTGCTGCGTCGGACCGATGCAGAAGGCGAGCCATTGTTGACCATGAACTTTTCTGATGAGGCGAAAATGTATCTGCAGGATGAATATCTGCAGGTGGCCAAGGTGATGTTTGATGCCGGCATGAAGGAAGTGGCGAGGTTGACCCGGCCACAATCTGCCGATGAAGAACAGTCAGAAAACAGGGTTTTACACTAATATTCCACCATGTCGGGGCTCTTCCCGACCTGATGCGCTGGGAGCTGCCAGTCAGCTTCCGTGTTAACCTCGGCAGGCTCATCGTTAGGCCGCTTCTCTTTTTCGTATTGCCAGGCCCTGGCAGTGACCGCTTTTTGCAGCATTCTCCAGTTTTTCCAGCCAGCCATTATCCAGTTGATTGAGCCAGCTGACTACGGTGTGGCTGGTTCCCGAGGCCAGGGCCTTGAGCGTGAGCTCCAGAGATTTCTTGCTGTTGCCTGGGTTGAGTATCTGAATCCTGTTACTGGATATGCCGCTGTGTTTGAGCCAGCTCTTGGTGTCGTTGGCGTTTTCGTCTGAGAGGATTAATGTCAGCCACCTCCGTTCCTGTTCCCTGGCGAGTTCATTCAGAACTGGAGTCAGAATATGACCCGACTGCCAGGGCTGGCCCGATAGTATCAATTCATTGACTGTACCACTCGAGCTGTTACTGGCTTTATTATTTACCATGGGCTGGGTGCGATGATGGCCTTTTGCCATTCTGTGTACAGATTGCATCATTAATCCTCCTATCAGGCGTATGCCGGTCAATCAGTGCGAACGGACGCTGTGTTTCAGTGGCGAATCACGCCGACACTGAGCCCCTCAATAGTGAAAAAGTCTTTGCCCGGATCGACTTCAATGGTGTCGAACTCTTCGTTTTCAGGGTGCAGGAGGATCATGTCACGCAGTTTTTCAAAGCGTTTTACCGTGACTTCCTCCTCAATACGCGCCACAACAATCTGACCGTTTCTGGCTTCCGTTGTTTTGTGTACGGCTAGCAGGTCGCCATCCAGAATACCAATGTTCTTCATGCTCATGCCTTTTACCCGGAGCAGGAAATCGGCTTTTGGAGAAAAGAAATCGGCATTGAGCATCAGATGGTCTTCTATGTGCTCCTGGGCTAGGATCGGATTGCCTGCGGCAACCTGGCCAATGATTGGCAGGCCTTCGGGTTCTGACTCGGGGATGCGGATGCCTCTGGAGGCTCCGGGTGTGATCTCAATGGCACCTTTCCTGGCAAGGGCCCGCAGGTGTTCCTCTGCCGCATTAGGGGAACGGAACCCGAGCGTTCTGGCGATTTCAGCGCGGGTTGGAGGGAAACCACTTTCCTCAATATGAGACTTGATCAAGGCCAGGATTTCGGCCTGGCGCCGGGTAAGTTTCAGCATGTCAGGAGATCTGTGTTTTTATACAGTATCTGTGATTATATACAGTATTCTGACTGTTGCAACTTTCTGGCTGAGAATGCGATACCCTGAGAAACTCTGAGATTACTGGTCTGTGCGACTAGTATGATCAGCAGCTACACATTCCTGCAGTCTTTGACTGGATTACTTGACAGACCCGGAAGTCAAACGTAGGTTTGAAACACTTGTTTGTATTAATCCGGTTTCAATACCTAGTATGTCACAGTCAGTTACCGTAGAAAGGATTCTTGATGCTGCCGAGCAATTGTTTGCAGAGCACGGATTTGCAGAGACCTCTTTAAGGTCAATTACCAGCAAGGCCGGGGTTAACCTGGCGGCCGTCAATTATCATTTTGGTTCCAAGAAAGACCTTATTCACTCAGTATTCTCCCGCTTCCTTGACCCGTTCATGAAAAATCTCGGGCAGCGGCTGGATGCTGTCGAAAGGGCTGATGAAATGCCGGGCCTGGAGTCGGCACTGCATATGCTGGTGGATGAGATCATGGCGGTGCAGCCTCGAAACGAAAAAGACCTTACTGTCTTCATGCGTCTGATGGGGATGGCGTATAACCAGAACCAGGGACACCTAAAGCGCTACCTGACAGACACCTACAGTGAAGAGTTCGGCCGCTATTTCGGCCTGCTGAGAAAGGTGTGCCCGGAATTGCCGCCTTCAGAGATGTTCTGGCGGGTCTATTTCATACTGGGCTCTGCTGTCTTCACCATGTCTGGCGCCGATGCGCTGCTGGCCATTGCCGAGAGAGATTACGGTATCTCTGATGATATGGAATCCGTGATGAGGAGGATGGTACCTTTCATGGCGGCAGGGCTCAGGTCTCATGTATAGACGATCATCAGCCGATTACATGGCTCTGGGAGCCAGCTGAGTTTTGCCCGGTTTGCGGGTGTTTGGCAGATCTGATCACAGAAGGCAGCAACATCAGCCCGACACGAACTACAGTGAGAGGTTATATGTAGGTATGCTTTCAATTGCATTTCACAGGTGTAACTTTACGTGCATATCAATGTTCATGTAGCCACCCAGACCATGAAGCTGCATCTGGATGATGGCCAGGAGCTGTCCTATCCGATTTCCACCGCCAGTAAAGGTACGGGACAGCAGGAAGGTAGCTGGCAGACGCCGCTGGGGCGGCACGTCATCAGGGCCAAAATAGGCGCAGGCCACCCTCTGGGCTCTGTCTTTGAAAGCCGGCGATTTACCGGGGAGATTTACACCCCGGAATTAAAGCAGAAATACCCTGGAAGAAAGGACTGGATATTGACCCGGATATTCTGGCTGAGTGGCCTGGAAAGGCATTACAACAGGCTGGGTGATGTCGATACCATGCGGCGTTATATCTACATACACGGCTCCCCTGATACGGCTGTCATGGGTGAACCGGGGTCCCGTGGCTGTATCCGTATGCATGGAAAAGATATTATCGACCTGTTCGAGCGGGTGCCGGCCGGTACTGCGATCGACATTTTATCGGAATAGCTTTAACAACTGATGGTGCCATAATCCAGTGAGTACAAGTTCTCTGATTATTGACCTTGAGTCCACTTCGCTCAGCGCTGCTGAGGCTGAACTCATCCAGCATCCCTGTGTTGCCGGAATCCTGTTTTTTTCCCGTAACTTCACTAACCGCGAGCAACTCTGCCGACTGGTGGAATCCATTCGCGCTGTTCGCTCCGACTTGCTATTGATGGTCGACCAGGAAGGTGGCCAAGTGCAGAGGTTCAAGGAAGAGTTTACCAGGCTTCCTGCTCCGGCTCTTTATGGACGTTATTATCACCGTGACCCGGAAGGGGCCCTGGAACTTATTCATGATACTGGCTGGCTGATGGCGTCTGAACAGCTCAGCTGCGGCATTGATCTGAGTATTGCACCGGTCCTGGATCTGGATCTCGGCCTTACAGATGTTGTTGGAGACAGATCCTTTAACAGTGATCCAGCTCTTGTCTCCCGTCTATCCACCGGCTGGATAAAGGGTATGCGGGAGGCAGGAATGGCTTCTGTCATCAAGCATTTCCCAGGCCATGGCAGTGTCAACACGGATTCTCATCTGGCACTGCCCGAAGACCCCCGAACATTCGAGGAAATAGCCAGCAGAGACCTGCTGCCTTTCAAGGAACAGATCGATGCGGGGGTACCCGCTGTGTTGCCGGCCCATATTCTTTTCTCCAGTGTTGACGATCAGCCTTCAGGTTTTTCCAGGGTCTGGCTTCAGGAGATCCTTCGGGGGCAGCTTGGCTTTAACGGTATTATCATAAGCGACTGCCTGACCATGGAGGGAGCCGCTTCCGGGGGAGGTTACACAGAGAGAGTCAGTAAGGCGCTGGAGGCAGGCTGCCAGCTTCTGATTCTCAGTAACCGTGATGGTGTCCTGGAAGTGCTGCCCTGGCTTGAAAAGCGTGCAACCGAGGCCTGTGATTTGAGCCCATTAAAAGCGGGTGGTGGTGTGGAGTGGTCTGAGTTGCAGTCCATGGATCGCTATCTGAGCTGCAGGGATCGCCTTGACCACCTGTTCAAGCGATTTGCATGAAATAAGAACAAACACTTCTTCTTAGTCCGTTAAAGACTGAAGCAGCAAGGGGGAATCATGAATATACCGGTGCTACAGGGTTTTGAGATACCTGACTGGGTGTTTCAGGTTTTTCTAGTTCTTCTGCTTTCCGGTGTCGTCAATTTTCTCCTGGCGAGAATCTTTAAAAAGCTGGGTGATGGCACGCGCTGGACCCGGACATTCTGGGATGACGCCCTGGTTTCGGCTTGCCATAAACCGACCATCTGGCTGGTCTGGCTGGTGGGTACTGGCTGGGCGGTAGATATCATCTGGCAGGCTACCGGCACTGCCATTTTCTCTGGCCTGGCCAGTCTCCGGGATGTTGCCCTGATCAGCCTTCTGGGCTGGGCCATGGTGCGATTCATTCGGGAGCTGGAGAAACACTATCTGGATCCAGAGAAAGAAGCTGGCAAAAAAACGGACCCTACCACGACCATTGCCATAGGCCGGCTGTTGAGAACGGCTGTCATCATTGCCACTGTACTTGTGGTGGTTCAGACGCTGGGCTACAGCATTTCCGGTGTTCTGGCGTTTGGCGGTGTTGGAGGACTGGCAGTTGGCTTCGCTGCCAAGGACTTACTGGCCAACTTCTTCGGTGGCCTGATGATTTATCTCGACAAGCCTTTCCGGGTTGGTGACTGGATTCGTTCACCGGACCAGGAAATTGAAGGCGATGTTGAATACATAGGCTGGCGTCTGACCCGTATCCGCACTTTTGATAAGCGACCACTCTATGTACCGAATGCTACTTTCACCATGATCTCGGTAGAAAACCCTTCCCGCATGGAAAATCGTCGGATCAAAGAGACGGTGGGGCTGCGTTACCAGGATGGCGCCAAAGTACCGGTGATTCTCCAGGAGATTCGTGACTACCTCCATGAGAATGATGAGATCGACAAGCGTAAGATCCTCATGGTGAACTTTAATCAGTTTAGTGCTTCCAGCCTGGATTTTTTTATCTACTGCTTTACCAAAACCACCAAATGGGCCGAGTACCATCTCATCAAAGAGCAGGTGTTGCTGAGGGTTATGGAGATCATCCACGCCCATGGGGCAGATATTGCCTTCCCAACACGAACACTCGACCTGTCTCCGGGTTTGCTGCCTGTCAGTGATGGTACAGGCGCAGAGCATCAGACAAACGATGAAAGTCGCTGAAATTGCCTATCCGGCCATCAGGATAATGGCAGAGCCTGTTCAGGGTAAGTGGCGATAAAGACTGTTGCTGCAGGGCCGATAACGCCTGCATGAACATCCTGATTGTTGAAGATGCCCGTGATCAGCGCCTGATGCTATCCGTCGTGCTGCGCAAGAAAGGCCATAAGGTCTTTGAGGCGGAGAACGGTGTGGAAGCATTAAGTGTTCTTGGTGAGAATCCTGACATCAGGCTGATCATCAGTGACTGGATGATGCCTGAAATGGATGGCGTGGAACTCTGCCAGGCGGTGAGGGACAGGGATTTCGGCCATTATGTCTATTTCATCCTGCTGACGGGCAAAACAGAGCAGGAGGCCATGGTTGAGGGCATGAACCGTGGTGCTGATGACTACCTGGCCAAACCGGTGGATTTTGATGAGCTTGAGGCCAGGTTGAAAGCCGGGGTCAGGATCCTTGATCTGGAAAAAGAGTTGATGAAGCGCAATGAGCAGCTCTCTGAAGCCATCAACACCATTGAGAAAGACCTGGAGTCTGCGGCCCGTACCCAGGAGTCCCTGCTGGCACAGCCAGCCACCATCCAGAATGTCACCTTTAACTGGTTCTTCAAGCCCAGCAAGTATCTGGGTGGGGATATGTTCGGCTATCAGTCCATTGACGCCGAATATGTCGGTTTCTATCAGCTGGATGTTGCCGGGCACGGCATTCCTTCAGCACTGTTCTCCTTCACACTGAACAACATCCTGTCTGAGACGTCCAGGCGCGGTTCCCTGGTCAAGGAGCAGATCAAAGAAGAGCCTTTCTACCGGGTCAGTGCTCCGGAAAGAGTGCTGACCAATCTCAATCGGCGCTTCCAGGCATCGCCGGAGTCGATGCTCTATTTCACCATTGCTTACGGTGTCATGAACACAGATTCTGGAGAGGTAACCCTGTCGCAGGCCGGGCATCCGCCACCTTTATGGCTACAGAAGGGCAAGAAGTCGATAGAACCTGTCAAAGGTGGTGGTGTGCCGGTAGGTATGATGCCTGACATGGATTACAGCTCCTGTACTTTGCAGTTCCAGCCCGGTGACCGGTTATTCCTGTATTCCGATGGTGTGACCGAGTGTGCCAACCCGGAAGGTGAAATGTTTGGTGAAGAACGTTTGCTGGAAACTCTGCAGAACTCCCATGACGATGACCTCAATGTGGTCATCAGAAAAGTAGAAGAGAGCGTAAAGTGCTGGACTGCACTGGATAGTTTTGATGATGATGTAACCTATTTGATACTGGAATGGAATCCACCCAGAGAGCCAGGAGGGGATCATGGCCTTTGAACTTAAGGAAGAGGGCGGCTACTCGGTCGTTTATATTGATGAAGCGCGCCTGGATGCGTCACAGGCTGAGTCTTTCAAGACTTTTCTGTTTGACCTGATCGACAGTGGCAAGCTGTCTCTGGTCATTGACCTTTCAGAAGTACGCTTTATGGACAGCAGTGGTCTTGGAGCACTGGTCGCAGGCTTTAAAAAGCTGGCGGGCAGGGGCTCGTTCAGTCTTGTTGGCGCACAGCCGGCGGTGAGGGATCTGTTTGAGCTGACCTCCATGGAGAAACTGTTCACGCTCCATGACAATGTTGCCGAGGCTGTAAAGGGGAGCTGATATGTCTGACCAGGCCCAGGAAATCAAACTGGAAATTGACAGCCAGTTACCCCATACCGCCATGGTGGCCATGGCCGTCCGTGGGCTCTGCGCGATGACAACACTCTCACCAGTTGAAATAAACAGGCTGGAGCTCTGCCTGGTGGAAATCGTGAATAATGCCATAGAGCACGCCTATGGCAATGAATCAGGCCATTCGGTAGAAGTGAGTGTCGGTCTCAGTAAGAAGGAGGTTGTCATCACTGTCAGTGACCAGGGGCAGAGGATGCCGGAAGATATTCTGAGTGACAGGGAAGAGCCGGAGATGGACCCCGACCACCCGGAGACCTGGCTCTGCAGTGGTCGGGGCCTGCATATTGTCAACAAGCTGATGGATGAGGTTCGCTACAAGTCAGCTGATGGAAAAAACAGCCTTTTCATGACCAAGAAGCTTCGCCATTGAATGAGAGCCATTGAATGAGAGCAGTCAGCTGTTGTCTTCTGTTCTGAATGTTGGCTGCTGGCCATACTGGTTTTTTGGCGAGAATGCATCAATCTCAGGCAGAAGCGGTGCATCTGGTCTCTCGTAGGGCGTCAGCTTGAACAAAACTCCAACCACGGGGCTGTCAATGTAGTGGACCTGTTCCGTGTTCCTGATCCGGCGACGCTCATTAATGCGGAAGTTCCGGGTGATCTTCATGGGAGTGCCTGAAGGCGCGGTCACCAGCTGCAGATTACGATGGATGACGGGTTTCTTTTTGACTGCTCTATCGCCTTCCGTCTGTTCCTCTGTTACAGGCAGCTCTTCATCAATAATCATCCTTGTTGAAAGCCCCTCATGTGACAGCTCGCTGTACCAGAGGTCAACATCCACATGCAGAAAGCGACTGGAACTCACCGAGACAGAGCCTTCCAGCAGGCTGGGCTGACCAGTTTCACTGTACGCCTTCAGTTTCACTGACTGTGTCGTGCTGTCATCCTTGATCGGCATCAGCCAGGCGGTTCTGCTGAGTACCTTGTAGCCACTCTGCCTTTCCAGGGTTCTGTCTTGCTGCTGCAGTGTGTGCTTTTCGACTGGCAGGGACACAAAAGCGTCCCTGGTGATATCGATTGTCTTTATGGATTCCGAAGTGCCGGGAAGGGATAGGAAACCTGAAGCCTGCGTATCCAGCTGCAACTCCGGTTTCTTCAGGGCAACGGCATGGGTAGGAACAGTGTGGGGGCTGATCTCAGGCCACTTTTCAGCGAATGGGCTCTGGTCGTTCATGCTCTTCTGGTTCAGGAACACCACCATGTCAGCCTGAAACCACCGGGGCTCCTCCTGTTGTTCAGACATCCCGCCGGGCAGGGGGGCCGCAAACGCTGAGACGGTCACCTGTGCAGAGATGGAAAACAACAGGATATGCAGGGCTTTCTTCATAAATGAATATTCCGGGTCAAAAATCAGCGGGATCTTCAGGGTAATGGCTTCGGGCAGCTAATGCACGAAGCTAGGAGCCTGACCGAGAATAGACAGGTCGGCCTAAAATCCAGAAAGAACGGCCAAATTTTCCGATAAATTCGATTGAATAGGCCCATTATTCGCACGAATTGATCGAAAAATTTGACTCGTTCTAC
>JBPCXN010000106.1:0-44510 GCA_051008495.1 Endozoicomonas sp.
GAGCTGGAGGGGTGGAAGGCTGAACCTGGCTGTCGATAACTGGCAACTCTTCAGCTTCGACTGGCTGCTCTGCAACTTCAGCTGGCTGTTGTTCAACTTCAACGAGCTGTTGTTCAACTTCAATTGGCTGTTGTTCAGCTTTAATTGGCTGCTGCTCAACAAGGTCATCGCTGGCAGCAACCGGTTCCGGTGTCTGCTCGACCGTTTCTTCAACTGCTGGAGTCTGCTCTGTCTGAGCGGCTTTCTCTTCAGCCTGCTCTACCGAAGCAACTGCTTCAGCTTCACTGATTTCTTCAACAGGGGCAGGTTGTTTCGTTTCTGGCGCATCTTCTACAGCTTCTGCGGGTTGGCTCTGTTCTTCCTGTCGCCGACCCCAGGGCCAGAAGCGTCGCTTGACCGTTTTCTCATCACCTTTGCGAGAACCGAACATAGACTACTTCATCAGAATGGTTGGAAAGGCCGCACGTTCTCCTTCACTGAGAGCGTGTGGATATATTGAAACCCGTATCCTATCTCAGTCTTCAAAAAAAGATAACCTCCCACTATTTTTTCGCACCCCTGAGCCATCGGTGCTATTTCTAGATTCAGGATTTCAAAGAACGAACTTTGCTCCTTCTGCCGCTGTCTAAACGTAGCTTACAAATCCCCCCTGAGAAATGTTGTATAAGGTAGCTTCTGATTCATGGACCAGGACCAGTCGGTTTCAGGCAGGCGTATGCTGCGCAATTGGTTCAGGATACACCCCGGAGCTTTGATACAATGTCCTGTTTCGATCATAGCCTGGAGTTTCCAATGGCTCGTAAACCAGCCAGCAAACACAGTAGTGGTGGCCAGCTCAGAATCATTGCCGGTGAATGGCGCAGCAGAAAGCTGCCTGTCGCTGACCTTCCCGGTCTGCGGCCAACATCTGACCGTGTCAGGGAAACTGTTTTTAACTGGCTTGCCCCTTATGTACCGGGTGCAAAAGTCCTGGACTGTTTCAGTGGAACAGGAGCTCTGTCTCTTGAAGCTTTGTCCCGTGGAGCCTCAGAGGCGGTTATGCTGGAAATGGCGGCCACGGCAGCCAACACCCTGAAAAGCAATCTCGCCACCCTGAATGCAGAGAACGCCAGGGTCATTAACACCGACAGCATGAAATGGCTGAAGCAACCGGCACAGACTCCTTTCGATCTGATTTTTCTCGACCCGCCATTCCGGAAAGACCTGCTGAAAGAGACCTGCCAGCTACTGGAAGACAATGGCTACCTTAATGACGACACACTGATCTATATAGAGGGAGAAAAAGAACTCCTGCCACTGCCAGTTCCTGAAACCTGGAGTTTTCTGCGACAGAAAAACGCCGGCCAGGTTTGTTTCAGCCTCTGGCGTACAAACCACGTCGAATAAAAAGAAAACACCTGCCCACTTAGTAGACTCAACCTACGGATATAGGTATTCTTTGCGCCGCTGATCTCAATCAAAAAAAGTGCTACCGGTTCGGTTGTATGATGCCGGTTCATAACGAATTCAGACGAGAACTCTAAGGAGCGGTTCCCATGAAGCAACCCGTACGTATTGCGGTTACCGGCGCAGCTGGCAACATCAGCTATTCCCTACTGTTCAAAATTGCCGCCGGTGAGATGCTGGGTGCAGATCAGCCGGTCATCCTGCAACTGGTAGAAATCCCACAGGCCATGGATAAGCTGCGCGGCGTTGCCATGGAACTGGAAGACTGTGCCTTCCCACTGGTTCACGGCATCTCCCTGCATGACAATCCGTTCGACGGGTTCCGTGACGTACACTACGCCATGCTGGTTGGCGCACGCCCACGTTCAAAAGGCATGGAACGTGCCGACCTGCTGGAAGCCAACGCTGCGATCTTCTCCGAACAGGGCAAGGCTCTGAACGAAGTGGCCAACCGCGACGTAAAAGCCCTGGTAGTCGGCAACCCTGCCAACACCAACTGTCTGATCCTGTCCCGTAATGCACCGAATCTGGCTCCGTCCCAGTTCTGCGCCATGACCCGCCTGGACCACAACCGTGCCAAGGGCATCCTGGGCAACAAGTTGGGTGTGAACCCTTCTGACATCGACAGCGTTGTTGTATGGGGCAACCACTCTCCAACCATGTACCCTGACCTGCATCACGCCGGCGCCATGGGCGACGAGCCGGTGATCGATCTGATCGACGAGAAGTGGTACAAGGAAGAGTACACACCACGCATCCAGAAGCGTGGCGCTGAAATCATCGAATGGCGCGGTCTGTCCAGCGCCGCATCCGCCGCACAGGCGGCCCTGGATCACATGCATGACTGGGCACTGGGCAGCGAAGGCGAAATCGTCAGCATGGGCATCATCTCTGACGGCAGCTACGGCGTAACCAAGGGCATCTACTACTCCTTCCCGTGCATCTGCGAATTCGGCAGCTATCAAATCGTCCAGGGCCTGACGATCAACGAATACGGCAATGAAATGATGAAGCGCACCGAGCAAGAGTTGCTGGAAGAAAAAGCCGCTGTAGATCACCTGCTGCCAGCTGAGACTGCTGAGTCCCGTGAAAGCCTGGCAACTTCCAGCCGCACCGGACAGACCGAGTTCGACAACGGCGTCGATACTGGCGAAGCCTATTACAAGGCTGACCGCATCTGCTGATAGCCACACACTGCAAGCCGGAATACCGGCTTGCAGTTTCTACTGCCTGACAAATCTCTCCTGCCAATTCGATTTTTCTCCATAAATCAGCCATGAGCGAAACAAACGTTTTTTCGTCACACCGGGTGATAAAAGACTTTCACGGTAAAAAGCCCCCAGCCCTTCCCGTCTCCGTATAAATCATGGAAACTGGCTGTCAGCAGTGAGGCGACATCATGGATCAGAACAAGCCGTTTTCCCCACCCAGCTGGTTAAGAGGGGCGCATGCCCAGACTATCTGGTCACCACTGGTGCGCAGGTCGAGCCAGATTCAGCGACACCGTGAAAGACTTCACTGGGACGATGGCGACTTCATAGACCTCGACTGGTGCGGCAGGAATACCAGATCGCCCCTCGTCGCCTTATTGCATGGCCTGACGGGCAGTTCAGATTCAAAGTACATTATCGGTCTGCAACACCAGCTGGCGGTCCTTGACTGGCAAAGCGTTGTGATTAATTTTCGGGGATGCAGTGGTGAACCGAACCATTTGCCACGAAGCTACCACTCAGGTGACAGCGGTGAGCTGGATGCGATCCTCAAACACTTGAAAAAAAACTATCCGAATCGACAGCTGGCCGCTGTCGGCTATTCACTGGGCGGCAATGTCCTTTTGAAGTACCAGGGTGAGCAGGCACAAAACAGCCTGCTGGATTGTGCAGTTGCAGTGTCTGTCCCCTTCAGGCTTGACCTCTGTGCTGAACAGATGAACCGTGGCTTTTCCAGAATCTATCGAAACCGCTTTATTCGGCAGCTGGAGGAACAGATGCAGGAAAAACTCAACTTCTTCCATAAGCGCGACTGGAAGGACAGAGCCAGGGCACTCCATACCATCGTTAACCAGGGACCGATGACTACGTTTCAGGAGTTCGATCACCGGGTGACGGCCCCATTGCACGGATTTAAAAGCGGTGATGACTACTACAGACAAAGCAGCTGCCGTTATTACCTGAAAACTGTCGCCAGGCCTACATTGATCCTGCATTCAAAGGATGATCCGTTCATGACTCCGGACACAGTTCCTGACAGATCAGAGCTATCACAAGACATCTGTCTTGAATTAACGGAGAGGGGCGGGCATGTAGGTTTTATCTCTGCTCGCACTGGCAGCAGGGTAGGATACTGGCTGGAACAGCGCATTCCGGCTTTTCTGCAGAGCCACATGACTGAGAGTAGCTATTCCCCAATACCCCAGTCCACTGGCTGAAAATACCGGGCTTCCAGTTCTGCAAAAAACTCTCTGCCAGCTTCCGTGATAAAGCCCCGATCCAGCATCAGGATCTGGTAAATCAGTCGGCTGGAAATGGCTTTTGACACTTTCTGCTCGTCGCCAACTGCAATCGTATCCACCAACCCATACCAGCTGGTCATCACCATAAAGCAGTTAAACGACAGAGCTTCCACCTCCTTCTCCGTAGCCTGCATCAGACCTCCCTCAATCAACCCTCGAAAAATATCCCTGAGGCGATTCAGACAGATACCGGCAAACTGACGCCAGGCATTATTCAGTGCGTCGTTTCTGCTGACAAAGCCATGCACATCCCTGTAGATAAAGCGGAATGCCCACATCC
This sequence comes from Endozoicomonas sp., assembly GCA_051008495.1. GTDB lineage: Bacteria > Pseudomonadota > Gammaproteobacteria > Pseudomonadales > Endozoicomonadaceae > Endozoicomonas_A. The sequence goes on from JBPCXN010000106.1 coordinate 4,239, forward strand.
CTTCCAGGGCTGCTTCAAGAAACTGTTTCTTGTCGTTCAGGGTCATCCTGCACTCTGACGGCAAGGCGATGCGGGCATCCAGAAAAGTCACCAGACGCTCAAAGAGGGCAAGAATGATCTCGTCCTTGTTGCGGAAGTAGTAATAGAGATTGCCCGGGGAAATACCCAACTCTTTGGCGATATGATTGGTGGTGATGGCTCTCTCACCCTGGCCATTAAACATGTCCAGTGCAGCATCAAGAATTCTGTCGCGGGTGCTTGAGGCCATCTGACCGCCTTGAAAGGAAAGTTGCGTTTACTAATTAGAGTAATTACTCTAACAATAATACCGAATGTTACCAGCTGTATACCAACAAATAGATCAACTCGACGGAGGCTGACTCAGGCCATGACAGAGAGCGTTTTGGAAAGAACGGAAGCTGCAAAACCTGCAGCAACTGCGGCTGACAACCGGGAGACAGGAATGGAACAGCTGCTGATCAGACAGCGGAAAGCCTTTCTGAACAACCCTTCGCCTTCCGCAGATGAGCGTCGGGGCTGGCTGAAAATGCTCAACAAAGCCCTTCTGGATAACAAACAGGCTCTGATTCAGGCCCTGGATGAAGACTTCGGTGGCCGTGCCCACAACGACACACTGCTGGCTGAATTCATGCCCTCACTTGAAGGCATCAAATACAGCAGCAGGAATCTGAAAAAGTGGATGAAACCGGTCAAGCGTCATGTCAGCGCCACTCTCCAACCAGCTTCAGCCAAAGTCATGTATCAGCCTCTTGGGGTTGTCGGTATTGTTGTACCCTGGAACTACCCTCTGTTCCTGGCCTGCGGTCCTCTGGTAACAGCACTTGCTGCGGGTAACCGGGCCATGATCAAGATGTCCGAATTCACTCCCAAAACTTCCGCCCTGTTCCAGAAGATCATCGGCGACACCTTTCCGGAAGATCTGGTCACTGTGATCACCGGTGAGGCCGAAGTTGCTGCTGAATTCACGCAACTGCCTTTTGATCATATTCTTTTCACCGGTTCGACCAACGTTGGTCGTCATGTGATGACGGCAGCTGCAAAAAACCTGACACCGGTGACACTCGAACTGGGCGGCAAATCCCCTGTGATTGTTGACAGCGATTTTCCCATTAAGGAAGTCGCCGAACGCATCTGTTACGGTAAGTCAATGAATGCAGGGCAGACCTGTGTCGCCCCGGATTATGTCCTTATCAAGAAAGATCAGCGAGAGGCCTTTGTTAAAGCCTACCTGAAGGCTTTCCAGACCATGTACCCAACGGTCAATGGCAACAGCGAATACACGGCTATAGTCAATGATCGCCAGCACCAGCGCCTGCTCGCACACATCGAAGATGCGAAAATTAAAGGCGCCGAGATTGTGACCCCGGGAGACGCCGAGATCACAGACGGCTCAAGACGCCTTCCTCCTCATCTGGTTCTGAATGCATCAGATGACATGACTGTCATGCAGGAAGAGATCTTCGGGCCATTACTGCCCATCATTGAAGTAGACAGCATTGACCAGGCCATTGATTATGTTCGGGATCGTCCCAGCCCACTGGCGCTGTACTATTTTGGCCAGGACAAGGCGACCCAGGACAAAGTACTTGCACAGACCCACTCTGGTGGCGCCTGCATCAACGAAACACTCTTCCATGTTGTAGTAGACGACATTCCTTTCGGCGGCGTCGGCGATTCCGGCATGGGCCACTATCATGGTCATGAAGGTTTCCTGACTCTGTCCAAGGCCAAGGCGGTACTTAGCAAAGGAAAATTCAACGGCGCCAGGCTGGTTTTCCCACCCTACAATACCTGGTTTAAAAAGAAGGTGATGCAGTTTATTTCCGGTGGTTGAGTGCCATTGAAGAAAAAGAAAGGCCAGCGTTTTTAAACGCCGGCCTTTAAGGTTATAAAACTCGCTTTTCAGCTAAAAAAATCACAAACCCGCTTCTTTCAAAGCTGCAAATGCCTTATCGGCGGCTTCCAGGGTCAGAGCAATATCAGTCTCTTTATGCTCAGCACACAGGAACATGTTGTGCCATGGGTGCATATAAACGCCCTGCTTCAATAGCTCAGCGCAGAAGAAATTACCCTTCTTGCGAGTTGGGTCCTTTTCAAACAGGATCTGAGGAATGGCGACCGGACCGGTTTGACGCAGCTTGTAGCCATATTTCCCAGCCAGTTCATCCAGCCCCTGACGCAGGATGTTACCCACACGCTCCAGCTGCTCAGGCAGGTTAATGCGAATGATTTCCTTCAGGGTTGCCAGACCGGCAGCGATTGGCGCAGCTGAGAACCAGTAAGAACCTGTGCTGTATATCTGGGAAGCTGCTACCTTGAACTTCTCACTGCCCAGTACATAACCCAGGGCATGACCGTTAGCAATGGCCTTACACCATGCACTCATGTCTGGCTGTACGCCAGTGAAATGCGCCCAGGAAACATCCAGAGTCAAACGGAAGCCAGCACGTACTTCGTCCAGAATCAGGGCTGCACCCTTCTCGTCACACACCTTGCGAACATGTTGTGCGAACTCTTTGGTGGGCAGTTCCTGATCCATAAACACATCGTGCTTGAAGGCAGAAACCAGAACGCCTGCCAGATCATCACCTGCCTGTTCTACAGCTTTATCGAAGCTGGCAATATCGTTGTACTTATAGTAAATCATGTGCGCTTTGTCTTCTGGTGTGACCCCGTTAGGAATTGGAGTACACCATGGATCAGCACCATGATAAGCCACCTTGGCCGCCAGAATTTTTTTGCGTTTGGTCGCTGCACGAGCGGTTGTGCAGCAGATAGTGGTAGCGTCTGTACCATTCTTGCAGAAAAATGCCCAGTCAGCGTGAGTAACGGTGTCTACCAGCAGCTCAGCCAGTTCAACCATACCTGGATGTACACCAGTTGTGGTGTCGCAGATTTCACGTTGCCGGTTGACAGCTTCTTCTACTACCTTGTTGTTATAGCCCAGTACATTAGTACCATAGCCACACAGGTATTCAATATATTCCTTACCGGTTACATCCCATACACGACAACCATCGGCTTTCTGCATAAACTGCGGCGTGCCTGGTTGCATCATGGTTACATTCTGGTGTCCGTAAACACCATTTGGAATCACTTTTTTAGCTCTTGCCAGCAGTTCAACTGGGTCGTGAGTTTGTTCTAAAGTAGTCATGATCTTCCCCGGTTTGACTTTATTAGTGCTGTCCTCGTTGGAAATCAGAAGCAGCACAAAGGATTCCAAAATGTGCTCAATTGAGTTATTGGCCGTATGAAGCGAACCGCTTGTTAACCGCAGTCATCTCTTCGTCTGTTAAGTTCACGGCACCACCAATGGCTTCTGCACCCCAATAGACGGAAGCCTGCTCTTCAACTTCTTCCGTGATCCAGATGGCCCTGTCCATGTTGGCTGCTGCGACTATCTGTCCATGGTTTTCCATCAGGCAGGCATAGCCATCACCCATGGTGTCGCAAACGGATTGCGCCAGCTCTTCAGAGCCGAATGTTGCGTAAGGCGCACAAGGCACGTGATCCTTGCCTGTAACACTCACCATATAATGAAAGGCTGGAATGGGCTTGCGGGCACAGGCCAGAATCGTTGCGTACCTGGAATGACAGTGAACAACTGCATTCGTACTGCGACGCTGCTGGTAAAGAGCCCAGTGCATCTGCCACTCACTGGAAGGCGCTCGACCACTACCTACCTTGTTACCTTCAGCATCCAGTTCCACAATCATGGATTCATTCAGGAATTCGGGCTTGATGCCACTTGGGGTGATCAGCATGCCATCGCCAAAACGCATGGAGACATTGCCGGCAGTTCCTTTATTCAGACCACTGGCTGCAAGCTGTTTCATGGCTTCGACAATGATTTTGCAACGACGCTGCTTCTGTTTTTGCCGCTTTGCTTCTTCATCCGATAGTGTCATTTCGCTATTCATCAAACTGCCTCCACCTCTTTCTTTGGACAAGTTCTGGAGTGCTCCAGAGTGTGCTCAAAGTTTTCCAGAATACCGAGTGTCCCCAGCCCCTGAGCAACAAGACTGGCTGTAGCGCAGGCAAATCTGACGGCCTCCATAAGCGGCATTTTCTTGACCAGGCCGGTCACAAAACCGGCACAGAAGGAGTCTCCGCAACTGGTCGTATCAACAGCTTTGATGTCAAAAGCAGGTACTAACTGACGAATTTCGGGCGTAGCAACATAAACACCTTTGCTACCCCACTTGATCAGACAGTTCTTTGAGCCCATTGCCATAAATGCGTCAGCAGCGGCATCCAGATTTTCAGTATCAGTCAGTGCCAGAGCTTCTTCAGCACTTGGCATGAAGTAGTCAATGTAAGGCAGAATATTCTTGAGCTCTTTGATCACCGTCTTGTCCGAAACAATCAGGTCACAGGTAGTTGTCACACCCGCTTCTTTAGCAGCAATCAGGAAGTCCCGGCTGGTAGCTCCCTTCAAAACAGGGCTGCCAACAGCTGCCCAGTGCAGGAATTCAACATCACTTAGCTTCGCCAGGGTCTCATCCTTTACAGATGTGAACATAGAGGCACCCAGAGCATGAAAGTGTGGACGCTGACCGTTCTTATCAATAGCCAGAATGGTCTGGGAAGTGGGGAACTTGTCGTGTTTATCAACCAGTTCAACATCAACCCCTGAGTGTTTAAGTTCTTCCAGAACAAAGCGACCCTGACGATCTTTCCCCACAGTGCTGACCAGGGCTGTTTCAAGCCCCAGCCTGGCAGCAACCATGGAAGCACCTGCAGCAGTGCCGGCCGGTACAACCTCAATCTGCTGAATGATTTTTGTACTGTTCGTCTTTGGAATTTCTTCGATATGGCGACCAAGAATATCCAGAGTAGTCAGACCCACAGTCATCAAATTACAGGGCTTATTTGTCATGATTCCCCTCACACTTGGCATTTCGATGAAGATTTGCATTCTACCTTGTGGGTAAATCTGTCTTGCCGTGTTGATGCACATCAAGAAAAGTGAAAAAAGTTCATATTTTGTGTTCGATAGCGATGCATTGTGATTTTTTTTGCTCCAGATCAATTTTTTCATTTCAAATCTTCCCTAGATTGAAAAGTAACTCGAAAGCAGAACGATCAAAAAAACGGCACTGATCACCAATTTTCATCTTCCAGGAGATAAGGCTCTATGCCTGCAATGAAATACTTCATGCCGCCAGTTAACCATATTGGTGCTGGCAGCCTGAAAATGGCCATAGCTGATATGGTTCGAATGGGGTTGCGAAAAGCACTGCTGGTTTCCGATCAGGGGCTGAGCAAAATCGGCATGGTGGCAGAGCTGGTTGAGCATCTGGGCAGTAAAAAGATTACCAGTGTTGTCTTTGACGAGGTTCAGCCAAACCCGACTCAAAGAAATGTTTATGCTGGCCTCGAAGTATTGAAAGAACACGACTGTAACTTCGTAATCTCTCTCGGAGGGGGTTCTCCTCATGATTGTGCAAAAGCCATTGCACTTCTGGCGACTAATGGCGGAGAGATCCGGGATTACGAGGGCATGGATCGGTCTGCAAAGCCGGCTCTACCACTGATTGCCATTAACACTACCGCTGGTACCGCCAGTGAAATGACCCGCTTTGCCATAATCACTGACGAAGAGCGCCATGTGAAGATGAGCATTGCTGACAGGCATGTGTCTCCGTCCATGTCAGTAAACGACCCAGCTCTGATGGTTAAACTGCCAGCGTCTATGACTGCCCAGACAGGTATGGATGCCCTGACCCATGCCATTGAAGGCTACTTGTCCATGCTGGCGAACCCGATTACCGACAGTACTGCTTTAACAGCCATCAAGCTGATTGCCGAGTTCCTGCCAAAAGCAGTGGAAAATGGCGAAGACCTGGTGGCGAGGGAAAAAATGGCATATGCCCAGTATATGGCAGGTATGACATTCAATAACTCCGGGCTGGGTTATGTTCATGCCATGTCTCACACTCTGGGTGGAAAATATGACCTGCCACACGGTCTCTGTAACGGCGTGATGCTGCCGTATGTCATGGAATTTAATGCGCCAATGCGCCTGGGAAAGATGGCCGATATTGCCAGAGCCCTGGGGGCAGATACTGATGGATTAACGCCTGTCGAAGCAGCCGCAAAAGCAGTGGAGTCTGTACGTACACTGTCCGAGAGCATCGGTATTCCTGCTGGTTTGAAAGCACTGAATGTCAGGGAAGAAGATCTGGAAGAGCTGGCTAAGAAAGCCAAACGGGACTCTGCCGGTATCACCAACCCGAGACCCGGAAAGGTGCAGGATATTCTGGCGATCTACCAGAGCGCCCTTCAAAAGTAACTGATTTCACCTCCCCCAGTGAAACGGGGAGGGATTCTGACAAAGGCAGCAATGCCAATTCAACCAGGAGTAAAAACCATGAGTGATCTCAAAAACGTCATCGAAACCATGAAGTCCAAGTTCAGCCCTGAAGCTGCTGATGACCTGGAAGCAGTACTGCAATTCGACCTGGAAGGTGAAAAGTGCCACGCCCTGATCAAGGAAGGCGCTATTGAAGTGGTCGAAGGTGGTCACGCAGAACCAACCGTTACTCTGGAAATGGAAGTAGAAACTCTGGAAGGTATTCTGGAAGGTGAACAGGATGGTATGTCCTGCTTCATGATGGGCCAGATCCAGGTAGACGGTGACATGATCCTGGCAGGCCAGATCAGCGAGCTATTCCCTGCCTGATTTTGCTTTTCTAGGAGCCTGTCGGACTTGAGCTTTCGAGCATGAAATTTAGTAGAGCGAGTCAGTTTTTTCGTTGGATTTGGGCGAATAGTTGACCTATTTAAGCAAATTCAACGAAAAAACTGGCCGCTCTTTCTGGATTTCAGGCCGAAATTGCCTTAAGTCCGACAGGCTCCTAGTACCCCGGCTGCTTCCAGACGGGGTACCAGGAGCCTGTGGATAGTCAAACGACTGTCCACACACCTAATGCAATTATCGTCTTCAGACCTTGTTGTTCGGGGGAGGGGAACTGTCGTGAACGATATCGCTGATATTTTAAATGGGGCTGACGATCAACAGCTCAGTCTTATTTCTGGTCTGGAAGGGCAGTTTATCCAGGCCATGTCCTGCAAAGAAAAAGCCGATATTGAAGCGGCACTGAAAACACTTATTACGGATAGTGAAAAAGCAATAGCTACTCATGGCGAGAGTGCAGAACTGCTTTCTATTTTCGCCAGCGCCAAAGCAGAGCTGGCAAATGTCTGGAGTAATCCAAAGTCAATTCCGCTGTTAAGCGAAAGTAAAAAAGCACTTGATAAAGCCATAGAACTCAAGCCACTGGCACTGGATGGTCTGGCTGAAGCCACACTGGCTGGACTGTTTTATTTCGCACCGGGAAAGCCCTTTTCTTTTGGTAATAAAAAGCAGGGTATCAAGATTTTTGAGGATAGCCTGGAGGAATTGCCAGAGAGCCTGGAGCTTCAGTTCCAGTACGCCAACCTGCTAGTGGCAGCCCGCAAAAAAGATCGTGCCAGGGAACTGTATCAGAGTGCACTGAAAGCGATTGACGCTCCCGCCCAGCAGAGACGTGATGCCTTCAAACAGGCTCGAAAAGCAGCCATTGAAGCAGCGCTGGCAAAACTCGGCTGAAGAATAGCTGGTAACAACCCCTCAAGCAAAAAAGAGCATTTTTGGAGAAATACGATGCTGGTTGGTGTTCCAAAGGAAATAAAGAATCATGAGTACCGGGTTGGCTTAACACCTGCTTCGGTTAAAGAACTGGTCAGTCACGGTCATCAAGTGTTTGTTGAAACACAGGCCGGTGCAGGAGTTGGCTTCAGTAATGATGATTACACTGCATGCGGTGCAACAATTCTCGCCACTGCGGATGAAGTGTTTGATAAGGCCGAGATGATTGTCAAGGTCAAGGAACCTCAGGCAGAAGAACGCGCCAGACTGCGCCGTCATCATACTCTGTTCACTTATCTGCATCTGGCTCCGGATCCTGAGCAGACCAGAGACCTGATTGAATCAGAAGCCACCTGCATCGCTTATGAAACCGTAACAGACGACCAGGGCCGCTTGCCACTGCTTGCGCCGATGTCGGAAGTGGCTGGTCGGATGTCAATTCAGGCCGGTGCCCGCTGCCTTGAGAAATCCATGCAGGGACGCGGTATGCTGCTGGGTGGCGTACCCGGTGTGGAACCTGCCAAAGTGGTCATTATCGGTGGCGGCACTGTTGGTCAGAACGCTGCCGCTATGGCTGTTGGCATGGGCGCTGACGTTGCAGTGCTGGATCGCAACACAGATACCTTACGCAAGATTGATGATCAGTACGGTAACCGGGTTAGAACCGTTTTTTCTACTTTCCAGACTGTCGAAGAGCATGTGCTCAGTGCAGACCTGGTGATTGGCGGCGTCCTGCTGCCAGGTGCAGCTGCGCCAAAACTGATTACCCGTGATCTGGTCGCAAAAATGAAGAAAGGCTCTGTGATCGTTGATGTCGCTATTGACCAGGGTGGCTGTGCTGAAACGGCAAAAGCAACCACTCACGCAGAACCCACTTACATGATTGATGATGTTGTGCACTATTGCGTCGCGAATATGCCCGGTGCCGTTGCCCGTACATCAACCCTGGCACTGAACAACGCAACATTGCCCTTTGTGCTGCAACTGGCTGACAAAGGTCCGCGCCAGGCCATGCAGGACAATCCACATCTGCTGGAAGGTCTGAATGTATGCCGGGGCATTGTTACCTGTCAGGAAGTTGCCGAGGCATTGCAGCTGAAGTATGTAAAGCCTGAATTAATGCTGTACGAAATTTAACTTGCCAGCCTTTCAAAACGTTCTCCACTTAAGCCACTGAACATCAGTGGCTTTTCTTGAGCTTTATCTGAAATTTTTTCGATAAAAAGCCAGTGGGGAGGGTCAACAGCCATTTTCTGCAACATTTCTTCGTCACTCACGGATTTGAGCCTGTCCACCGATTCCGCTAACATCGCACCCTTACCGTTTATGACCGTTTATGACGCCCGTTTCGGGCCGGCAGCAGGAAAAACTCTATCAATGAGCAAGGTAATCTATCCTGGCACTTTTGATCCTATTACCAAGGGCCACCTGGACCTTGTGGAACGTGCGGCCCGGATCTTTGACAGTGTTGTCATCGCAGTGGCAGAGAGCCCGAAAAAGCAGCCTTTGTTCGATCTCAATGATCGTGTGCGACTGGCACAGGAAGTCACCGCCCATCTCGACAACGTGTCTGTCACCGGTTTCAGCTCTCTGCTGGCAAACTTCCTGGAAGAACAGAAAGCTACGGTAATCCTGCGCGGCCTGAGGGCTGTGTCTGACTTCGAATACGAATTCCAGATGGCCAACATGAACCGCATTCTTGCTCCGAGTGTGGAAAGTCTCTTTTTGACACCTGCGGAGCAGTATTCCTATATTTCATCGACGCTGGTCAGGGAGATCGCTTCCCTGGGCGGAGATATCACCAAGTTTGTCGCTCCCTGTGTCCAGACAGCGCTGGAAGACAAGTTTGGCAAGGCCTGAGGCCGAAGAGAGTTCGTTATGTCCCTGAAGATTACCGACGATTGCATTAACTGCGATGTCTGTGAGCCCGAATGCCCGAACAGCGCCATATCACCGGGAGAGGAGATCTACGAGATCGACCCCAACCTGTGTACGGAATGTGTGGGCCATTATGATGAGCCACAATGTCAGCAGGTCTGCCCTGTAGACTGTATCCCAGCCGATTCTGAGCACGTTGAAAGCAAAGACGAGCTGATGGAGAAGTACCTGATCATCACTAACGCCGCCTGATCAGGAAACGACATTTGTCGTATCAGCCCCGTCAGCTCATCAGCCGGGGCTGGCTGAATTCACCAGCCTTCCCTCCCGATAGTCACTGATAGCCTGATCGATCTCTTCCCGGGTGTTCATGACAAAAGGGCCATGCTGAACCACAGACTCATTGAGCGGTGTGCCTCCCAGAACCAGAAAGCCACTGTCTGCCGCTGCCGTTATCTCCAGATCACCAGTGTCACTCAGTATGCCCAGGGCAGATTCCTGCAGCGTCCCTGACGATCCATCACACTCTATAGACACCTGCCCCCGGTAGACATAAACCATCAGCTTTTCTGCATTCACCGGCAACAGCAGACGACCGTTTCCGTTCATGTTGATATCCAGCACCAGAGGATCGGTAACATCCCTCTGCACTGCTCCCAGATATTCAGTACCATCCAGTTGCAGCTGGCCAGCAAGAATACGCCCTCTCCCTCCATCAAAGGAAACTTCTGGAATCTCTTCTGCCCGCACATCATGATAATCCGGAGCCACCATTTTCCTGTCAGCTGGCAGGTTGAGCCAGATTTGGAAGCCATGCAGCGTGCCCTGTTCCGGCAAGGGCATCTCGGAGTGGATGACTCCGCGCCCGGCTGTCATCCACTGCATCCCGCCATTATTGACTTCCCGACGGTTGCCCATATGATCTTCATGGCGGAAGCCACCTTTCAGCATGCAGGAAATGGTTTCAATCCCGCGATGAGGATGAGGCGGGAAGCCAGCACCCAGCTCGTCCTCACTGTCCGCCCTGATTTCATCAAGCATCAGGAAAGGATCCATCAGCTCCCGGGCCTGAAGGGCCATAACCCGTTTCAGCCTTACACCAGCACCATCGGAGGCTGGAACCGCTTCAAGAACTTCCTGAATCCCACGACGTTTCATAACATCCTCCCCGGTCAGGCCACCAGCCGGTCAATATGTTCTGACGCCTGGGCCAGCCCCTGTTCTTTCTGCCCGTCGCCCATGGCAAGCCCCTCAGCATAAACAAACTCCACGTCCTCAATGCCAATGAATTTCAGGAGCTGCCGGACCAGATCAGTCTGAGTATCCATGGGGGTTCCCTGGTAGGCACCGCCCCTTGCAGCCAGAACACAGGCTTTTTTTCCTTTCAGAAGACCTTCCGGGCCATTCTCGGTATAGCGAAAAGTAATGCCGGCGCGGGCGATGTGGTCAAACCAGGATTTGAGCGTGGATGGCAGGCTGAAGTTATACATCGGCAGCCCAAGAACCAGCACATCAGCTTGTTGTAATTCCTTGATCAGGCTGTCTGAAAGATCGGCAACTTCTTTCTGAAGGTTGTTTCGCTCGCTGTCCTGCAGCATAAAACCCTGAAATGTTTCTGCATTCAGGTGAGGAACAGGGTTGGCCGCCAGGTCACGGCGTATGATCGTGGTACCGGGATGCTGGTCCAGGTATTTTTCCACAAACTGTCGGGTCAGCCGGGAAGATTGTCCTGCGTCACCAAACAGGCTGGAATCGATTTGCAGAAGGGTTTTCATAGTCTCGCCTCATTGTTGTTCAATGCATTCTTCAAACCATCGTTATACCTTCAATTTACTGTCGAAATTTACGAACAAAAAGCGCAAAATATCGCCTCAATAAATCGAATTATTAGATAAATAAAATGGCGAAAGTAACTCTGGAACAATGGCGAATGCTTCAGGCTGTGATCGAACATGGCGGCTTCGCACAAGCTTCGGAAGCGCTCTTCAAGAGCCAGTCCACCATCAGCTATGCCGTCAACAAGCTGCAACAGCAGCTGGGTCTGGAGATACTCACTATCAAAGGGCGTAAGGCCGAGCTGACAGAAGCCGGCAAGGTGATGCTGCGCCGGTCCAATGACCTTCTGAAAGAAGCCGATGCCCTGGAAAAGGTAGCCAGCAGCCTGGCGGAAGGCTGGGAGGGCAGCATCACCCTGGCGGTTGATGTTATTTTCCCACCCCAAATCCTGTCGCAATGCCTTCAGAAGCTTTCACCCGTCTTTCCACACACTCGTTTTGAACTGGTAGAGACGGTTCTGTCAGGCACTACTGACATGCTGGTCTCAGGTCAGGCCGATCTGGTCATCAGCGGCCATGTTCCACAGGGGTTTCTGGGTGAACCTCTGACACAGGTGCCGTTTGTACCCGTGGCCCGCTTCGACCACCCCCTGCATCAGCTGAACCAGCCGCTCAACCATAACGACCTCAAGGCACACCGGCAGATCGTGATCCGGGATTCCGGAATCAAAAGAACCGACGCCGGCTGGCTGGGCGCAGAAGAACGGTGGACGGTCAGCCATATCAGCACATCCATACGGATGGTTTCGGAAGGACTGGGCTTTGCCTGGCTACCCTGTCACCACATAGAAAAGGCGTTGACGTCAGGAATACTGAAGCCTCTGGAAATCCTGCCAAAAGATGATCGCCGTATCACGGTTTATTTAGTCTATGCCGATCCTGACTGCGCCGGACCGGCAGTCAAAGCGCTGGGCAAAATCATCAGGGACAGCTGTATTGATGAGGGATGAAATGGCTGCAGTTTGAACAGAGTCATCTATCCTTCTTTGTTCAAAACATAAACCTTTCTGCCTGTATTCATCATTCATGAAGTATTTCTTCGCCGTAATGCTGTTGCTGAACTCTGCCTCCGATACGGAGGCCTGCGGCAAAATGACTGACATAGAAGTTTATGCCAGAAGGTTTGAATGGGATCGGCCAATTGCCAACGCCAACATATACGCCATTAGCGAGGGCCATCAATCCATTGTTGGCCACACGGACGAGACAGGCTTTATGTCCATTCAATGGCCTGCAGACAAAGAACTGGTATTGTTCCTGGAAAACAGTCTGCTGGGTTTTTATCCGGGAATACATTCGGCGCACCTGCAGCCGGCCAGACAGAAATTAACCGGAAAAAACCACAGGGTCACTTTTCAGGTGCCCACTTACGGCACTTACTGGCTACTGGAAAGGTCCATGAGCTGGCGTCATAACGCCCTGCCACAACCGGGTCGCTGCCAGGTTGTCACAACCATTACGGCGGCAAATAAAACCCTGGATGACTGCCCTCATGGCTATAAAGGCGCCAGAGCCTGGCTGGAACCCGAGGGTGCGGAATCGATTTATTACTTTGATGTTTTCAGGACAGGTTCCCTGAGCTGCAAGACGGACATCATCATTAACCTGCTGTTTTACAGCTACATCAACTTTCTCTATCACAGACTCAGCAATCCCGGTCACGTACCTGAGGTTGAACACCTTGTCCATCAGCCTATTCCGCTGCTGAACCTGCAACAAACCTCTGAGGATGGCGGCGTTATGTTCATGAATGTGAAATCCAGCGATGCGCCCTATAGCATCGAGGTAAAAGATCCCAGCAATCCTGATATAGAGTTTACTGACGTGAAATTCATGTGCTATCCCGGGGCGCTGATTAATATCAGCCCGCCACAGGGACCAAAACCAGTGGCTAAGAGCTTAATGAGAAGACCTGGTATGCGGTTTTCCAATGAGCATGATTGACATGTTGCGGATAATGAACAGGGGCTTTTCTGAATAACAGCAGAAAAACCCTGGGAGAACCTTTTGCGTATGCTGTTTACAGCAGCAGGAATTCAGCTGAGCCTGCGCAGTTCGCCCAGCTTGCCATCATTGCTGTAGGAAATTTCGAAAGTTCCGTGTACGCCTTCACGGCTGACATATTGCAGCAGAATGTCGTAGGGAAGGCTCATGGTAAAACCTTCCCGGGTTCTGACCTGAATCCTGTTTTTCTTACCCTTGTAATACTGTAAAACCTGCTCTGAGTTCAGGCTGATTGAAAACACGGCCTTTGGCATGACTGGACTCCGTTCCTCCGTTCAAATCCTGTCTACTATTTTAGCAGCCTGATCACCCCCTTCAAACACACCCACTTATTCATAGAATTATGACTCCTTCAGGAAATTAACAAACCACTGGATCATCAACCGCCCCTGGTTTTCACCCTGCAGTGAAACCAGCCCCTCCCTGACCCGGTTCTCCGGCATTTCCTTTCCTCTGCGCATGTCCATGATGGCGGTGGAGTACTCTTTGGAAAACTCGGGGTGTCCCTGCACGCTGAGAAAGTGTTCGCCGTACTGCAGCAGATAGTTAGGGCAAAACTGACTGGAAGCCAGCACTTCCGTCTGTTCAGGAGGCTTCAGCACCTGGTCCTGGTGGCTGACAATCAGGTCAATGTGATCGCTGGCAGGCTGCATCCAGCTTTTTTTAACTGTCACCTGGTTAAACGACAGACCTATGCCCCAGCCTTTATCAGACTTGGCTGCAAGCCCGCCCAGGGCCTGGGACATGATCTGATGCCCAAAGCATATTCCCACCAGTCTGCGCTTCTCCCGATAAAGCTGACGGATAAGGTTTTCCAGGTCGGGTATCCAGTCATGGGGCTCATGGACCCCCATTTTGCTGCCGGTGATCAGGTAGGCATCGCAGGCATCCGTTGTAGCAGGCAGCTCCCCCCTGTGGGCGGCATAGGTTTGATAATTCAGCGAAGGGTCGACGCCACTGAAGGCGGTCTTGAACATTTCAGGGTAGTTTTCAAACTCGTCCATAAGTTGCGGGGCAACGTCATCACACTGCAGTATTCCCAGCTTCACCGGTTTCCTCCCGACCTTCTCTTGTTCATGCGCCCATCCTACCTGCTCATTCTGAAAAGAACCACAGAACGTTCAATATATTAAACACCGCCAAATAATCCCAAACATCGCAACGGCTCCCAGAGTCAAACAATTCTGTGACAAATGTAGCTGCATCAAGGGGCGCATCTATAGTGAAAATCAGGACATCATCTAAGTGAAAAGGATGACTCATCATGAAAACCCTGATCCTGCTACTCCTGTTCAGCACCTTTGCAGCAGCTGCCCCTGTTCCCGGAGCGGAGGATGAACTGCCGTTTTTTGCCACGCCCCCCGATGTTATGACTCCGGAAGTGCGTTCCCTGCCAAAAGGCTCCTATATCCGTTCCTGCAGTGAATGCACTCTGCTCAGAGGGATTCTCAGCTGTAAGTGCCAAAAAACAGAGAATAGACGAAAAAGCTATTGGACTTCCCAGCTTGATATGCGCAGCTGCAGTAACCCTTCCGATATTGCCAACTGGAGTGGCCGGCTGATGTGTATGACCAATAACAGTGACCAGCTTCCGCAAGGCTCCTACCTGCGCTCTTGCCATGAGTGCCGGGTGGACAAGAGCGACCAGCTGAGCTGCCTGTGCCGAAAGCGCAACGGCAATTGGCAAACGACTTCATTAAGCCTGGAGCTGTGCCCTGCTGACTACCAGCCAATCAGCAACTGCAATGGCGAACTGCGCTGCAGTAGCAGCTGCTGAGCTCCGGCCTCTGATCGAAACCCGAAAAAAAAGCCCCTGAGCGGGGCTTTTTACGTTCACTCTGTCACTGACCAGGTTCAGGTTGGGGAGGCATCAGGCCTTCCGGTAACTGCATGTTATTGGGAACCTGCATCTGCTGCATCACCTGGTTGATGGATTCCCGGATGCTGGCGATCATCGCCTTGTATCCGTCATCAAAGCCACGGTAAAAAGCCAGTTCAGAACCCTTGACCTCCTCATCCGGCTGAAAGACTGCCGGCTGCTTGCCTTCAGGGTTCTCGCCACTGAAAAAGGCTTCCATGGAAGTGGGTACAGTCAGCGCCACACGCCCCCCTGACATATAACCGTCAATAAAGCGGTTCTTCACGAACGGATTGTCGCTGCTGCCAATGCTGGCAATGCGATAGGCGTCGTCTGCTTCACACCAGCGATCCTTGTATTCGCTGGCCTTTTCCGAATCCCTGCAGTTGAACTCAATCAGGCCAAGCTTGTTCAGTACAGCACCATAACCAGCACGGTAACCCGCTTCATAGGGCTTCTCTTTCTGCCCTTCGAGGGCTTCCCTGGGTACCTGGCTGACTTCGGCCTGCCTGGCGTCGTTCACACCCTGACGATAGCCTTTCAGGTATTCGCCGAAAGCCTCAATATCATCCGCCATGACACTCTGGTCAAAGGCCGCCCTGGCTTCACACCAGGTCTGTTTCAGGGCATCAGCGCCATCGGCGAACGCACAGTCATAGGACTCCTCCTGTGACTGTGGCCGGCTCTCCTCCGCTACAGGAGCCACTTTCGGGCACTCCTTCGGTTTGCTACAACCCTGCAGAAAAGCAAGTACAACCGCTACTGGTAAAAGACTCACCAGGACAAACCTTTGCATTCAGTCCTCCTTCACGAGGGATACTTCTATTATTTCATCCACATTGGACGGGGCCGGTTAAATATAGTTCACAAAACAACTGATTTTTTCTTCAGCGGAGGCAAAGAGCGCTTTGGAAGGGACGAACAGGAGGTAAAAAAGGTTGGCGAGCGGCTCACCAGGAGCCGGGCTGGATGTCTCAGCTGGGACAGATCAATGTTTAACTGTTCAGCCCCATGGCCTGTTTAATCAACAGCTGCTTGATCAGGGGCAGGCGATCAGTCAGTTTCAAGCCCGTGTTCCGCAACCAGCGAACACCGATATCATTCTGGGAAAACAGGTTCTGGAAGCCCTCCATGGTCAGAATCATGGCCAGATTGCTGCCTTTCCGCCTTCTCTGGTAACGGTTGAGGATATGGTCTGTAGCGATGTCATCTTCCCTTGCCACAGCTCTGAGCAGTTCTTCTGCCAGTGCGATAGCATCCTGTAGCCCCAGGTTCACACCCTGACCGGCGAGCGGATGAATGGTGTGAGCAGCATCACCGACAAGCACAACGCCACTGCGATGATACTGGCTGGCATGCCGCTGCTGCAGTGGGAAGCACAAGCGTGCGTCCGCCTCGATAACATTCCCCAGCCTGGCCTCAATGGCCCGCGCCAACGACTGGCAAAATGCTTCATCAGACAGTGCCATCACCTGTTCAGCCTCTTCCGGCACCAGTGACCAGACAATAGAGCTGCAGTGTCGGCCGTTCAGGTCTGGCAGGGGCAGAAAAGCCAGAGGACCGGTATCCAGGAAAACCTGGCGGGCTGAATTCTGGTGCGATTTTTCTGTGATCACCGTAGTGACTACGGCATGATGCAGATAATCTTTTCTGGAAACGGGAATGGCAGCGGCACTGCGCAGAGTCGATTCAGCGCCATCCGCTGCCACCAGTAGTGGAGCCGCCAGAACCTCGTCGTTTTCCAGGATGACTTTCCGAAGGTCATCATCCAAGTGGAAGCGCAGCTTTCGCTGATTGGGATAAAGCTGGATATCCGTTTCGTCCAGGCGTTGCAGAAGTGCACTGCGAATGACATCGTTTTCGACGATATACCCCAGCGCCGGATAGCCCGTGCTGTCGGCATCAAACTGAATTTCTCCGGTGCCTTCGCCATCCCAGACCTGCATGTGCTCATAGGCACACACACGCTGTTCCTGCATCAGTCGCCAGGCTCCAAGCTTGCGGAACAATTCTACCGATGCTTCGGTCAGGGCGCTGACTCTGGGGGCATAAGAAGTCTCCGGGGTTACAGGTTCTGCCGTCATTGACTGTCGATCGACAATGGCAACCCGCAGGCCGGAACCGGACACTGTTTCACTGACAGCAAGAGCCAGGGAAGCCCCCACCATGCCGCCGCCAACGATAATGACATCAAACTCTTGCACTTTGATTCGACTCCTCTGCCCTTGGCCCCGACCGCATCCTAACACGACCGCTTAATGCCATGAACTTCACAAACCCATGGCTTTCCGCGCAAAGGCATTTTTCAGCGTCCTGCTCATGTCCATCCCGAGCAGACCCAGGTTTCTTGCCACAATCACAGACGGCTCTTTGCGGGCAAACAGTTTGACCAGAGCATCGCAGAAGCCCAGCGTGGTCGTTTGATCCTTTCGCTGCTTCTCGACATACGCCAGCAGACGAGTCAGGTCTCCCGGGGTCCCCGCCGATTCCAGGGACTGCTGGATGTTTTCCGCAAGCGCCATGGTGTCACGCACCGCCAGGTTATAACCCTGCCCGGCCACCGGGTGCATGGCATGGGCTGCATTGCCAAGAATCACCAGCCCGGGGCGAACCTGCTCCCTGGCGACATTCAGGCTGAGCGGGTAACTGTCTCTCTTACCGGTCCGGGTGAACCGCCCGGCTCCGTTCCCGAAACTATCCTGGACTGTCTGCAGGAAACACTCGTCGTTCATTTCCAGATACCGGTCTATGTCGCTGGAAGGCAGAGTCCAGACCAGTGCACAACGATCGTCGGATAAAGGCAGAAGCGCCATGGGGCCATCACCGGCAAACCGCTCCCAGGCCATACCGTTGTGAGCCTGGCTGAGGGAAACATTGGCTATGAGCGCATGTTGCTGGTAGTCGTACTGCTTACGGTAAATACATAACTGATCCATCAGTGAAGAACGCCCGCCATCGGCCAGCACCACGAGACTGGCTTCAAGCACATGTTCACGGTCACCGCTGCGAACAGCGACTTCCATCGAGGCTTCCGGCAAGGGTTTGAGCTGTTCCACCTCAGCGGGACTGAAGACATCGACAAGATTTTGTTCACGGTAATTTTTCAAGCGTCGCAATAGCACG
Source organism: Endozoicomonas sp. (assembly GCA_051008495.1). GTDB lineage: Bacteria > Pseudomonadota > Gammaproteobacteria > Pseudomonadales > Endozoicomonadaceae > Endozoicomonas_A. Next base: position 22,591 of record JBPCXN010000106.1, read on the forward strand.
GCACCAATCCGGTGATTCTCGACCACATAGCCGAGAGCCGGTACTCCCTGCTCATATGCATTCAGACGGGTGACGCCAAAATGCCCCCGCTCCGACACATGGATATCCTCGATAGCTGTTGCCGACTCAGAAAGTTCATCCCACAGCCCCAGTCGCTCATAAATCAGACCAGTGCCGTATGAAAGGGCTGACGCCCTGGCGTCATAACTGGGCGGTGTGTCCCTGGGCTCATCAATATCATGACTTTCCACCAGGGCCACGCGCAGACCCTGTTCATGGATGCAGGGTTCAAGTGCGCACAGCAGGCTTGCTCCCACCAGGCCGCCGCCGATGATCAGAACATCGTACTTCTCTGTCTTCATGCTCCCCCCTCATGGACGCATTCTCTGGCAATGCCGTTCCCGTGGCAACGAAAGCGGTGTTGCCTCCCTTTTTTGACCGCCTGATCAGTGCAGTGTTGCCTGGGCTTCTTTGCCCCTCTCGCCCTGGTTTACTTCCGAAAATACGGTCAGCAGCGCCATGCGGACATATTCACTGATTTCCATGAAATCTTTCTCAGATTCCTCACTGTCGTCTATGGATTCATGGATCTGGGCGATCTCAGAGAAGTCCCTCAAGACACTTTCCACATTTTCACCCAGAACTTTGCCGGTCGCCCCTTCACCAAACCCGGACAGAAAAGCGCTGCACCAGATCCCCAGGGCTTCGGCTCTCTGCTCAAGGGCATCGTCATCATCGGGCATCAGCAGCCGTATCGAGAAATCAGTCTCGCTCAGCTGCTCCAGGGTCTGCTGATAAAGGTGGGTCAGCATATCCTCGGTCATACCATCCATCGTTTCATCACCCAGAAGACCTGACACCTGTCTCAGCCAGGCTTCCACACCGGGGCGACTCCCTCCGGAAAACAGGCCACAGATCAGTCCGTGTAACTCTGAAGGGTGACTGCCGCCGCCCATTTCCACCAGCTTGTCCGCCAGTTCATCAAACTGGACCGGACTCTTGCTCAAATCATTAAAAGCCATCGCAATACCTGTTGGCTTTTTCAGCCGTCAAAAACATTGCCGGACAGTTTATCAGATGTGCTGACAGCGCCTGTATAGCGTTACCTGTTCAGTTCTCGCAATGACTTCTGGTAAGCCCTGCATCAACAAAGCTCACAGCTCCATTTGCCAGTACCCGACATCAATCCTCCGGTCAAACTTGTAACCAACATTTTTAAAGTGAGCGACCTTCTCCATACCCATTTTCTCATGCAGGGCTATGCTGGCCGGGTTTGGCAGAGCAATCCCACCAATCACCACGTAGAGGGACTTTTCCCGTAGCTGGTTAAACAGTGCTTCATACAATTTTGTCCCCCAGCCTCTCGATTTCAGGTCATGGGACAGATAGACACTGGCTTCCACTGTATCCCGGTAAGAACAGCGTTCATTCCATCGAGTGGCATAGGCGTATCCGATAACACGACCGTCTTCCTCAGCCACCAGCCAGGGCAGGCCGAGGTTTTGCACCTTATCAGTCCGCTGGATGATTTCGCTGGCTGTCAGAGGGGTTTCTTCAAAAGTTGCGGTGGAGTTCAGAATAAAGTGATTATAAATGCGGGTGATTTCTTCGGCATCAGCCTCTGCAGCGGGTCTTATCATGATTTCGTCCTTTACTGCTTTTGCATTTAATGTCTACCAGGAGGCTCTTTTCGGCAACGGCACGACATACATCAAACATACAGGAAAGATGAAAGCAAATCTCTTCAGTCAAGCAGCTCTATCCCCAGACTATTCAACAGCCGAACGGCTTCAAGGCGTGTGAATTTAGCCTCCCTGACGGTATTGAGATTGACATCAATATCATAATTCGCTGCCTCAGCGAAACTTGCAGATGAAAGATTGGTATTGCTGAAGAGGCTGCCTGCAAAGTCCGTGTAATCGAAAACCCCGTCACGGAAGTCACCTTCCCGGAAATCGACATCATGGGCCTTGCACTCTTCCATAGCTATTTCTCTCAGCTCTAAACCAAAGAAAGAAGAGTCATTGATAATGCATTTAGAGAAACCTACAGGAGAACTGGGCAAGATGTTGGCCCATGCTGCTTTAGTCCAGTCAACACCTATCAGTTTACTGCTCTTGAAGATCACATCGATAAATTTGCTGTAGTTCAGCCTGACAAGGCTGAGATTGCACTTCTCAAACTGGCAATCAATAAACCGGCATTTTTCGAACACCGCCTCACTGAAATCGCAGTCGATGAAAGTACAGCCATCGAATTCTTTCGATACCAGTCTCTGGCCAGACAAATCCAGGCCAGCAAATGTCTTTGACAGGTATTCGGAATCTTTTTCATCGAAGTCATTCATAGCACTTTACATCGGGTTAAATTTGTCTTTCTGATCACCAGCAATACAGATAACAGCTCCGGCATATTCTGAAATGTCAGCCCTGTCAGCACTTTTATATGCACCTGTTGTGATCTTAATGCCGGCTCATCGTATCACGCCGTCAAAGTGCATTCTATGTGCCCCATAGCCCGTGACATCACTGCGTCCCGGGTACCATTCCAGTGCAGATTTAGAGCAAAGTCATATCGGCCACTGCCTCTTGTCAGGCGTTTTGTCTACTGACACAGAACCTGTCCAGAGTGTGGAACTGGATACCCCTGGAAAGGAAATCAGCTGAAGCAAACTTTAACTGTCCTGTAACGCCGGCAGGGCATTGTTCTGCTATTACCTAACCGCTATAGTAGTTGCAATAGACGATTTCCCGGGAAACCATGAAAGACCCCGATCTTATCGACCTCAACCAGAAAATTGATTATCTGGTTGCTCTCAGCCAGAAGCTGAAGGAAGAAAACAGGCTGCTGCGGGCCAAGGAACAGTCATGGCTCGAAGAGCGCGCCCAGCTTATGGAAAAGAATGATGTCGCACGGGACCGGGTTGAAGCCATGATCAGCCGCCTGCGCACCCTGGAGCATGAATCATGATGGAGAGTCCATCCACTACAGTTAACATTCTCGATAAGGAATACCGGGTCAGCTGCCCCAGGGAAGAAGAGCAGGCCCTGCAGGAAGCCGCCCATTACCTCAATGAGCAGATGCGTGAAATCCGTTCGGCCGGCAAGGTGATCGGAGTTGAGCGAATTGCCGTAATGGCCGCGCTGAACATCTGCTATGAGCTGCTGCAGTCCCGTCATAAGAGTGAAGATATGAGCAGCAACGCCCAGGAGCACATCCAGCAGATGCTGGGCAAGCTTGACCAGGCGCTGATGGCCATAGAAAGCTGATCCATTCCCGGCGACCGCCCGCCGGGATTATCCCTCCCTGTTACTCTGTACGCCTTATCCTTGACTACTCTCTAATTGAATCATCTTCACTGGAGAGTGACCCAGCGTGCAATCCTTTTCCCGTTTTTCCCTGGTTAAGATACGCCTGCTCTGCCTGTTAGGCGCCGCCAGCTTTCTGCTGTCAGGCTGTTCATCCCGCAAAACACTTGAGGTAGGCACGCCCCTGCCCAGGATTGAGATCAGTGTTGCCGAGCAAAATTTAACTTATTACAGCCATAGCGGCGCTCACAGAACATACCCAGTGTCCACCGCCAGGTTCGGCACCGGTCAGGCGGACGGTAGTTTGCAGACACCACTGGGTAAGCATGTGATTGTAGAGAAAGTCGGTGACGGACTGCCCTGGAATGCGGTCTTCAAATACGGCGCCTTTACCGGCAAGTACTATCAGCCCGGGCAGCTTCACTCTTCAGGTGACCCGATACTGACCCGGATTATCCGCCTGGCCGGTACGGAAGAAGGCTTCAACGCCGGTCCGGGGGTGGATACGGAGCAACGCCGGATTTACATTCATGGCACTCCAGCCTCGGAAAAGCCGGAAGAAGGGGTGCCACGCTCCAGGGGCTGCATTCGCATGAGTGCCCGACACATTCTGGACCTTTACCAGCATGTATCTGTGGGAACAGAAGTCATCATTAAGAAGCACTGAGAACTGCTGGAACCTAAGAGGTGAGAGTGGCTATCACACATACATGACAATTCGAGCTATCAGTTGATAAATCAATAGCAAAAAAAACCTACAGACTCTCAGGCCTAAACCGATATAATCGTCTCAAGTCTCCCTGACCTGTTTGCCAGCCATTAAAGACCCGGGCTGATAATACCATACCAGGGGATTCCTCGTTGGTGCTGGAGCGCAGGTCCACCTCGCAGTGGAAAGCCCGATTCACTACAGTAATCTCCACCGTTGCTTAACAGCAACGGGCTTACGTGGCAGCGGCAGCTTGGGGAGGCTTTTCTCTTTTTTCTATTCTGGTGTCTGACCATCTCTCCCTCCTGAACAACTTAAGTTCTCCTCTGTGTCGTTTACTGTTTTATCCCTGGCTGACGTTCTACACACATTGGCTCTTTACGTCTCACAAAAGCATCCCAGCCTGACGGCTCATTTCCCTGAATAATTGATTGCTCTTATAACAGTTGCAAGTGAAAGTGTTCCGTCAGAAGCCGACTCTAGGAGCCTGACCGAGAATAGCGGTCGAGATTAAAATTCAGTAGAACGAGTCAAATTTTTCGATCAATTCGTGCGAATAGTGGGCCTATTCAATCGAATTTATCGGAAAATTAGGCCGTTCTTTCTGGGTTTTAGGCCGACCTGTCTATTTTCTGTCAGGCTCCAGGGTTGTTATCGGCCTGTTTAGGGTTTTTTACTGTCGTTCATGTCATTGAGTAGCTTGTCATGGGTCATCGGGCTGTATATGCTTTTGGCCTTTTAAAATCGTCCAAATACACAGCGCCCTGCCGGAAATCCTGTTTCTGGTCCTGGAGTCGTGTTTAGACAGGAGCTATGTTCATGCGAGTGATTCTGTTGGGTGCCCCGGGCGCCGGTAAAGGCACGCAAGCCCAGTTCATCACGGAAGAGTTCGGTATTCCCCAGATTTCCACTGGCGACATGCTGCGTGCTGCCATCAAGAATGGCACCGAGCTGGGTCTGAAGGTGAAAGCAGTGATGGACTCCGGTTCCCTGGTGTCCGATGGCATCATCATTGCACTGGTCAAAGAACGCATCCAGGAAAATGACTGCGCCAGTGGCTTCCTGTTTGACGGCTTCCCGCGCACTATTCCTCAGGCTGAAGCCCTGCGTGAAGCCGGAGTTGATATCGACCACGTTCTGGAAATCGCCGTGGAAGACGAAGCCATTGTTCAGCGCATGAGCGGTCGCCGTGTTCATCCTGGCAGCGGTCGTACCTATCACGTGGTTTACAACCCGCCGAAAGTGGAAGGTAAGGACGACGCCACAGGCGAAGAGCTGGTTCTGCGCGCCGACGACCAGGAAGAGACTGTCCGCAAGCGTCTGGGCGTTTACCATGACCAGACCGCACCGCTGGTGGATTTCTACCAGAAGCTGGGCGGTGACACCCGTTACACCCGTGTCGAGGGAGTTGGCAGCGTTGATGAGATCAAGGGCAAGGTGCTTGACGCTCTGAAACAGCCTGTTTCTGCCTGAGCGAAGAATATTATTCGCTGAGAATCGGGACGCAAATTTGCGTCCCTTTTTGTTGGAACGAGATCAAACCATGAAACTGCTTGCCCTCGACACTGCCACTGAAGCCTGTTCGGTTGCCCTGAACCTTGATGGTGAAGTGATCGAACACTTTGAATTGATGCCCCGGCGTCACAGCCGTGAACTGTTGCCGATGATTGAACGTTTGCTGGCTAAGGCCGGTGTGACGTTGAAGCAAATGGACGCCCTGGCTTTTGGTCGTGGTCCGGGGGCTTTCACCGGACTGAGGGTTGCGACCGCCATGGTACAGGGTCTGGCTTTTGCTGTGGATAAGCCGGTTATCAGTGTTTCTACTCTGGCGGCGCTGGCTCAGGAAGGCTTTCGCTGTCATGGCGCCAGCTCTGTGCTGACAGCTATTGATGCCAGGATGGACGAAGTCTACTGGGGAGCCTTTCGCGAGCAGGATGGCCTGATGCAGCCTGTGATTGATGAAAAAGTGATAGCCCCGGCACTGGTTGAAGCCCCGGAAGGCCATGACGACTGGCTGGGAATGGGCACAGGCTGGAACTATCGTGATCAGCTGGCAGCGAAAGTATCTGAATGTCATGCAGATGTTTATCCGCGCGCTGGTGATATAGCAAGGCTGGCCGTTGCTGATTTCAGGAGTGGAAAGCTGCTGCCAGCCGAACAGGCCATGCCGGTGTACCTTCGAGACAAGGTGGCTTTGAAAAAAAGCGAACGCTGATGTTCCTGCTGTCTGAACGGTTAATGCAGGCGTCATGCTCTGATTTTGAAAGCTTCTCTGCCAAACAGCCATGAGCGGCTCGTTATGGAAAGAGTGCCGCTCACCCGGAACCAAAAAAATGGCCACAGAGCCGGGATTGGATGCATTTTCATAGTAAAGGGGATTGAACTTGGATACTCTGCAAATCATCGTGCTGGCCCTGATCCAGGGCATCACGGAATTCCTGCCCATTTCCAGCTCCGGGCACCTGATTCTGCCCGCGCAGCTGCTGCACTGGGAAGACCAGGGGCTGGCTTTTGACGTGGCGGTGCACGTTGGCACCCTGGCTGCTGTTATTGGCTACTTCTACAAAGACATTCTGAACATTGCCGTGGACTGGCTGGGCTCTTTCGTGGGTAAAGGCAGTACGTTCAACAGTCGATTGGGCTGGTACCTGATCTTTGCGACATTGCCTGCGGTCATTTTTGGTTTTGTTCTGAAATCCATAGGGATCGATGAAGCCATGCGGACTGTCGCAGTCATTGCCGGTTCCACCATGATCTTTGGTGCGTTACTGGGCTGGGCCGACCTGAAAGGCAAGCGCGTTCAGCCTTTGGAAAAGCTGACTTTCAGGCAGGCCATGATTGTCGGTTTTGCCCAGGCTGTGGCACTGATTCCGGGCACTTCACGTTCCGGTATTACCATGACTGCCGGACTGATGCTGGGTTTGACCCGTGAAGCAGCCGCCCGCTTCTCTTTCCTGCTGTCCATTCCGGTGATCCTGGGCGCCGGCCTGCTGCTGACCCTGGATCTGGTCAAGAGCGGTGTGCCTATCGCCTGGGGAGAGCTTGGTGCTGGTGCTGCGATCTCAGCGATCAGTGCCTGGGTCTGTATTCATTACTTCCTGGCCTTTATCAACCGTATTGGTCTGATGCCTTTCGTAATCTACCGGTTTATCCTCGGCACGATTCTGATCTGGGTAACCCTGGCCTGAGTCTTCTTCATTGGGGTCAGAGTATTTTGAAGGTCAGAATACTCTGACCCCAATGATTGCCACTAAGTGCTACTATTCCCACCTCCTTATCCCGTTCAGGGTGTCGTTTTTTATGAGTGATGGTTCGATGACCTGCCCGGTTTTTGTAGAGTCTTCCCGATGGCCAAGTCAACAGACTTTTCTGAATAACCTTTCTGAATCCATAGCTGGCGCACAAATGGTTTCTAGCCGGGAGACCCTCCCTGAGAACGCCCTGGTAATTGGCTATCAGGATGATGTGCTGGCTCTTCGCAGGGTGGGCAGCAAAGAGAAGCCGGTGACGGTGGATTTTGTCGGCGGCAAAGCCGGTCACCGTCGTAAGTTTGGTGGTGGTAAAGGGCAGGACATTGCCAAGGCCATCGGGCTGAATAAAGGCGTTACCCCTTCCGTTCTCGATGCGACCGCAGGGCTGGGGCGGGATGCGTTTGTACTGGCCAGCCTTGGTTGCAACGTAACACTGCTTGAACGCTCTCCGGTTATTGCCGCCCTGCTGGATGACGGTATTCGCAGAGCCCTGTCAGATTCTGAGGTGGCCGAAATTGCTTCACGGATGACATTGGTTAACGCCGACAGTCTTAAATCCATGCAAGCTATGGCGGCAGAAAATCAATCGTTTGATGTCGTTTATCTCGATCCCATGTTTCCCCACAGGGAGAAATCGGCCCTGGTGAAAAAAGAGATGCGGATTTTTCAGGACCTGCTCAGTGGCGACCCTGATGCCGACGGGTTGCTGGAGCCGGCAAAACACCTTGCACAGTACCGGGTAGTGGTAAAGCGCCCGAGGCTTGCGCCTGATCTGGCCGGGCAGGAACCTACCTATCGACTGGAAGGTAAGGCCTGTCGCTATGATATTCATGCCCTGAAGGCTTTCGACAAGAGTTAAGTGCTCCCGCCTTCTTGCCTCAGGGCTTTTTCAGCCAGTCATGAAATTCAGGGATCAGCTTCATGGCTAGGAGCCTGACCGAGAATAGACAGGTCGGCCTAAAGCCCAGGAAGATCGGCCAGATTTCCCACTGAATTTGTTTAAATAGGTCAACTATTCGCTCAAATCCAGTGAAAAATCTGACTCGTTCTACTGAAATTTATGCTCGAAAGCATAAGTCCGACAGGCTCCTAGCAAAAGAAAAGGAAAGAAATGCTGAGCTGGCTACGGCATAAGCTTTCTTCCTGATTCGACGTTATCAGGCTGGTTTGATCTGCTCCTTTACCCCGCCCGGAATTATTTTCCGGGTGGGTAGCGCTAACCGATTCCTATGCTAAATTTCTAGCAACTCCCTCTCTTTCCCTTTACCCCCCTTCTGCCTTTGCTTCGTGCAAGGAGTTGTCATGGAACCTGAAGTTCTGGATCAGTCCGCCCTTTGGTTGCAGCGCAACCAGGAACTGATTGCTCAGTACTGTGTCAATATCGTCAGTGCAGTGTTGATTCTGGTTATTGGAGTTTTTGTCGCCCGGCTAATCAGCAAAGCCTCCCTGAAGCTGATGCAGAGCCGGCATCTGGATGACACGGTGGCCAGCTTCACCAGCAATATCATTAAGTACATGATCATGACCTTTGTCATTATTGCTGCTCTGGGCCGGATAGGTATTCAAACAGCGTCGTTTGTTGCCGTAATTGCGGCAGCCGGGCTGGCTATCAGCCTGTCACTGCAGGGATCATTATCAAACTTTGCTGCTGGTGTCCTGTTGATTGTCTTTCGTCCACTGAAGACCGGGGAGTACGTCGAGGCCGGCGGCGCAGCCGGTACTGTCGAGTCAGTGCAGATTTTCACCACAGTGCTGATCAGCGCTGACAACAAGATGGTGGTGATTCCTAATAACAACATCCTGAGCGGAAACATTGTCAATTTTAGCCGGACAGGCCAGAGGCGGGTCGATCTTACCGTCGGCGTCAGCTACTCGGCTGACTTAAAAAAGACCCGGGAAGTGGTTGAAGCAGTGCTGGCAAATGACAGCCGTGTTTTAAAGCAGCCTGACTGGACGATTGGCGTCTGCGAACTGGCGGATTCTTCGGTTAACTTCGTGGTAAGACCCTGGGTAAAGGCAGCGGATTACTGGGCGGCCTATTTTGAGCTGTACGAGAATATTAAAGTGGCGCTGGACCAGGCAGGTATTGAGATTCCTTTCCCCCAACAGGATATACACGTTATTTCCAAGACAGAAACATAAAAATGGACGGCTGTCAGGTGACAGGCTGTAAAACAAGCAAGAGCTGTACTTCCCTGTACAGCAGCTGTTCATTTGGAGTGTTTGTTATTCAGTAACAGGCACTGGCTGGTTCCTGGTGGTCTGCAGAATGCTGTGACGCACTTCACTGGTCAGTACTTTAAAGGCTTCATCCGCCACGGCTTTGACGTTTTCCCCGAACACCAGCTTGTTGGTCTGGGTGACCTCAAGGACCTGGTTATTGCGCAGCTGTTCGATGAAGTTACTGAACAGAGACTTGTCAAAGAATTCCGGAGCATTCAGACCATGGATGATCGACAGACGCTGGGCCAGGTCACGGCTCTGGTTTTCCAGGATTTCCTGCTCGATGGCGCCACTGCCGTTGCTGATCAGCAGGCTGATGACCATGAAGAACCGTTCCAGGGTCTGGGCCATGGCCCGTGACAGTACTGTCAGCATGACATACTGGGCAGAACTCTGGTCTGGCTGTCGGTAATAACCCTGTTCATCTTTGATGATCAGGCCTTCCTCATGCAGAGCATTAATCCACTGTCTTACAATTCTCAGGTAGCCGGTTTCGCTCCATTTCAGGAACAGCTCTGATTTCAGGTAAGGGTAAAGAATGGCGCACACCCGGTAGATTTCCCGCAGAGACAGGTTGCTGTTGTTAACAAACAAGCAGCTTAGCAGGGACGGCACGGCGAACATGTGCAGCACATTGTTACGGTAGTAGGTCATCATCACAGCCGTTTTTTCATCCAGGCTGTAGACGTTACCCAGCGAATCGCTCAGCTTGTTTAGAACATCGAGCTCTTCGACATATCTGAGCATGCCGTGACCATCCATGTCAGTGATGACCGTCCTGCTGCTGTATGGGGCTCGCTGCAGCAGATGACGGAAGGTGTCCAGTTGCTGTACCAGTTCCTGTTCACCCAGTGCGTGGCGGGGGGAGGAAAGCAGCGCCATCGATACCAGGTTTACCGGATTGATCACCGCCGCTGAGTTGATTTCACTGGCGATTCTGAAGCCCAGGTTGTTGGTGGCTTTCTTTAGCCATTCGGGTCTGGCTTCATCGGCCACATCCGACTCCCAGCCTGGCATCTGCTGATCAAGGAACTCGCCGGCGGTGATGGGTTCACCAAAGTTGATCCAGGCTTTGCCGAAGCGGTTCTTGAGAGCGGCGAGGGTGCGGAAGATATCCAGCGGCGACTCTTTCTTCTTGCTCTTGCCCCGCAGCTCGCCCATGTAGGTGCCGACTTCCAGCAGCTTTTCATAACCAATGTAAACAGGCACAAAAGTGACGGGTTTACGGCTATCTCTCAGGTAACTGCGAAGACTGATGGAAAGCATGCCGGTCTTTGGATTCAGGGTTCGACCGGTACGTGAACGCCCGCCTTCCACGAAGTATTCAATAGGGAAACCGCGGCTGGACAGGGTATGCATGTATTCATGGAAGATGGAACTGTAAAGCGGGTTGCCACGGAAGGTCCGGCGCATGAAGAACGCCCCACCCTTGCGCAGAATAGTGCCTACCACGGGCATATTCAGGTTAATGCCTGCGGCCACGTGAGGTGGGTTCAAACCTTCGTAATAGAGAACATACGACAGCAGCAGGTAGTCGATATGGCTGCGGTGGCAGGGCACATAAACAATACTGTTGGTTTGCGACAGGCTCTTGATTGGCTCGATGTTGTTGATGGAAACGCCGTCGTACATCTTGTTCCAGAACCAGGTTAACAGGATGTCCAGGAAGCGCAGTACCGGGTAGGAGTAGTCAGAAGCGATCTCGTTGGCAAACTGCCTGGCCTTGTGCTCTGCCTCCACCAGGGTGATTTCCCGGGCCGAGGCTTCGGTGGCAATGGCCTTTTTAATGTGCGGCGAGTGGATCAGGGTGTTGACCAGGATACGGCGATGGGACAGGTCCGGGCCGATCACAGACTCACGCAGCTGGCGGAAATGTACCCGTAGAATCCGGCCGACCTTGCGCAGGGTGCGCGGGTGATCCTGACCTTCGTCCACCATCTCCCGCAGGGACATGGCCGGGTTGAAGTGCACCATGGTGTGACGCCCGTGCAGAAGGATGGCCAGGAACTTTCGGAAGCGGCCACCAAGACTGAAGTTCCAGTCAAACAGCAGCTTCAGGGCTGACTGCTCCTTGTCCGGAGAGCGCCCCCAGAAGATGCTGACTGGCACCAGCTGAACATCCAGGTTCGGATCAGACTCAACCTTGCGCAGCAGCTTGTCCAGGGTTTCGGAGTTCTCGGGGCGTTCCCGCTGCAGAATCAGGCCTTCCTGCTGGGTAAGGAAAAAATGGGCTTTATCGCCGTTTTCTGCGTCAGGATCTATGGGGGCATAGGGGCGCGGCAGGCCGGCCTTGCGGCATTCGCGTTCAATCACCAGCAGGTCCGACAGGGAGCGGTGACGCAGAACATAACAGACCGGTTTGTCCGGATTAATGCCGAGACTTTCAATACGGTTATTCTGAACGTTTGTTCTTACCCAGGTGAATAACAGCTTGCGCAAGCTGTGAAATAAGAAACGGCTGAGAGTAATGGGTTTTTGCATGGAGTTGGCCGGGGCCTGAAAAATCTGGAAAAAAAGTGATGAATCAAAGAGAATCAGGAGCCTGTCGGACTTAAGCTTTCGAGCATACTCTTCTTGAAAAGAGTCAGTAGAGCGAGTCAGTTTTTTCGTTGAATTTGTGCGAATAGTTGACCTATTTAAGCAAATTCAACGGAACTGTCCAGAACGCTCAAGGCTGCGGCCGCACTTTCTGGATTTCAGGCCGAAATTGTCTTAAGTCTGACAGGCTCCTTGCAACCGGTTGATTTTAGCCTGAATGCTGGGTGGGGCAAAGGGGGGCTCTTTATCTAGGAGCGGAGAAAGAGCCGGGGACAGGCTTAACCAGCGTTGGGCCAGGATATGGTGCTTTCCTGGCCTTCTTCGGTGAGCTGCCACCATTCATCCATATCCGCCCCGTCAGACCAGGGGGCGGCATTGGCCCTGACCCTGCACTGACAGTGGGCGTTCAGGCTTCGGGCGCAGGCCATATCATCTTTCCAGGGGGTGTGAGAAGACTTGAACCAGATACTGGTCCAGGCCTTGCCTACGGCATTTTCTACGATCATGACAGGAATCTCCCTGCCATCGGCTTTCACCAGAAAGTCATGGACGGCCTTGCCGCTGGTCAGTTGCTCAACTTGCTCGAAGCTGGCCTCAAGCCATTGGCGAATAGCGTCCAGTTTTAAGGCTTTGGCGTAGATTTCAATGTCTTCGTTCATGTTAACAAGCGTTTCAGTATGCCTTGGTATATCTGGCTGAGGCCATCAAGGTCGGAGGCTTTGACGCACTCGTTGACCTTGTGGATGGTGGCGTTCACAGGGCCCAGCTCCAGGACCTGTGCGCCTGTGGGAGCAATAAAACGGCCATCGGAAGTGCCTCCCGATGTTGATAGCTCCGGCTTCCGGCCTGTTTCCGCCTGGATAGCGTCGACTGCAGCATTGACCAGCGCTCCGGGCTGGGTCAGGAATGGCTGACCGCTGAGATGCCAGTCGATGCCGTAATCAAGGTCGTGGTTATCCAGGATCTGGCACACCCGCTGCTGCAGCTGCTGATCGGTCACTTCCGGGGAAAAACGGAAATTGAAGTTTACCTGACACTCTCCCGGGATAACATTGCTGGCGCCTTCGCCAGCATGGATGTGCCAGATCTGGAAGCTGGTGGGCGGGAAGTATTCATTGCCATTGTCCCACACTTCTCCGGTGAGTTCAGACAGTGCGAGAGCAACCTCATGTACCGGGTTTTTTGCCAGGTGAGGGTAAGCGACATGGCCCTGGATGCCCCTGATGGTCAGGTGACCGTGCATGGAACCACGACGACCATTCTTGATGACATCACCCAGCTCGTTGGTGCTGGAGGGTTCCCCGATAACGCACCAGTCGATTTTCTCTTTGCGGGCTTCCAGGTGTTCAACCACCCTGACGGTGCCATCTTTGGCCGGGCCCTCTTCATCGCTGGTGATGAGGAAAGCAATGGAACCCTTGTGATCCGGATTTTCCGCCAGAAAGCTCTCACAGGCTGTGACCATAGCGGCCAGACTGCCCTTCATATCCGCAGCGCCCCGACCATGCAGCATGCCGTCAATGACAGCAGGCTGGAAAGGAGGGTTCTGCCATTTCTCCAGGTCGCCGGTGGGAACAACATCGGTATGACCGGCAAAGGCCAACAGTGGAGCTTGGTCTCCACGCCTCAGCCAGATGTTCTCAACTTCGCCGAACTTCAGTCTTTCAACGTTAAAGCCCAGGGGTTCCAGGCGGCTGATCATCAGTTCCTGGCAGCCTTCGTCTTCAGGGGTAAGGGATGGGCGACGGATCAGGTCCAGGGCCAATTCCAGGGTTTTCGAGGTCATGTCTGCTCTGAGTGTTTATTGGTATCAGGGCGCTATTGTAACAGAGCAGGGGCTTTCGGTATTGCCCTGGAGCCTGGCCAGGAACAGGCAGGCGGCTGGCAGCGGAATGATTATTTTGTCAGTCGGTCATAGGCCTGCTGGGCTTTCTCGAAGACATTCCGATGTTTTTCCTGAACTGCGGGCTCAGCACCCACATGCTTGTCAGGGTGATGTTTCAATGCCAGTTTGCGATAGGCTTTCTTGATGTTATCAGGGCTTGCTGAAGCTTCAAGCTTGAGGATTGACAGCGCTTCTTCCCGGGTCAGGTTCTGGTTTGGAGCGGCTTCTTTGTCCGGTATGCCCTTGATGATATTCTTGAACTGCTTTTTATCGCATCTTTTCCATCCCCCCAGGCTGTTGACAACCTCGTTAATCACGTTTTTTGCTTCTTGTTCTTCGTAGCCTCTATCGATCAGCAGCTCTTTCATTCGGGTTCGAAGGCCTTGTTTCTTACTGGTAGAATCTTTGGCTCCAACATCTTCGACATTGGCTTTTTCGGAAGCATCTCCTGAGGGGGCTGCAACGACCGATTTATCTTCATCCGCTGGATGAGACATGGTGAGAACAATTCCTTCCGCCAATCTGCGGGCACTTTGGGTGTTGAACCCCATCCGCAACAGGTCCGATGTGACCCTGTCAAAAACTTCCTGTCTTGCCATATCCTTGTATGGTGCATTCAAAACCCGCCTTTTAACGCTACGCATGGTAGCCCCGGGCTGATCCAGCCAGCCCTGCAGCAGGTTTTCGGCCTCCGTCTTGCTATAACCTTTGTTAATCAGGCGATCAACAGCACCCTGTAAAAATTTACTGCTCATTTTCGGGTGGGAGAGCCCTACCTGAGCTGGAGCAGCTTCAGTAGCTGCCATTGATGGAGTCTGTTTCTTTGGATCATTGAAGGTAAGGGGGGGCTCGGTAGTGGTTACAGAAAAAGTGTTTAAACCTCTGCGTGGTGTTGTTGATCCTCTGATAGCCAGGAGAAAAGGTTCTTGCCGGTTGAATGCCCTGACTGATCTGCCATCACGGGTCATACCCGTTGCAGAGGCTTTCTCCGCAGCGGCGTCTGCTGAATTAAAGGTATTGGCATCTATGGCAACAGAGTTATGAGTGCTTCCAATGTCGTGAGGCATGCTGTTCTTCCTGAATCTTTCCCAGTTAACTATAGGTCAGCAGGCTGAAGTAGCAGGAAAGGCAGGAGGTCTGGGTGTTATCACCGTCAGGCGGTTTTCTCCCTGAAGTCGCACAGATCTTCAATGATACAGCTGCCGCACTGTGGCTTGCGGGCTTTGCAGACATAGCGTCCGTGCAGAATCAGCCAGTGGTGAGCATCCATCAGGAACTCTTTTGGAATCAGCCGAACCAGGCGTTTTTCTACCTCCAGCACATCCTTGCCTTTGGCGATGCCGGTGCGGTTGGAAACCCGGAATATATGCGTGTCCACCGCCATGGCGGGCTGTTTGAAGGCTGTATTCAGCACCACATTCGCTGTTTTTCGGCCTACGCCGGGCAGGGCTTCCAGTGCCTCACGGGTTTCAGGCACTTCGCCATCATGTTTGTCCAGCAGAATCCGGCAGGTCTTGATGACGTTCTCGGCCTTGGCGTTGAACAGGCCGATGGTCTTGATGTATTCCTTCAATCCGTCCAGTCCCAGGTCATAAATGGCCTGGGGGGTGTTGGCCACCGGGAAAAGTTTGTCAGTGGCCTTGTTAACTCCGACATCGGTGGCCTGGGCTGACAGAATTACGGCGATCAGCAGCTCAAAGGAGGATGAGTAGTTCAGTTCCGTGGTGGGGGTGGGGTTTTGTTCTCTGAGCCTCTGGAAAATTATTGTGCGCTTTTCCCTGTTCATCCGACAGTTTCCTGGATCGCTTGGAAGAATCTGGCAGGAATTCTAACACGGGTGCACCAGCCTGCCTGCAGTTAATAAAGACTATAGTTTTAGTTATTTCCCTGAAAACAACGTATGGACGCCATGAAACGGTTTTTGATCTGCATTGGATTGCTTCTGCCACTGTTGGTAAAGGCAGCTTCGACGAGTGAACCAGGCTCTTATATGGTTGCCGGGCTCATTGGAGTGACCCAACAGGTGGAAAAATACCTGTACGACAACAGCGGCAATGACTTCCTCTGTGGCTCTCTGGTCGTTAGTCTCGGTAAAGGCTGGTTCATTACCAGGGTTGATGTAGTGGACGGCTCGATTCAGAACTATTTTCAGTTTGATCTGATTTCTGGTGATACTGACAGCTACGCTCCCAATGAAACCAGCACCGGATTGCTGCATATACGACAGCCAACCGGATTGTTCTGGTATTCAGGGCTCTATACCTCTGAAGAAAGGCCGCCGATAAACTTCAATTTGACCGTGCAGAATGAAAATGGCTACAGCTTGTCCTATAAAATCACCAAGACGATCTGTAACCGGATAATTACCGGCAAGGTGGACGTTGAGCAGGAAAATGGTGAGATAACAGATGTTCTGATCAAGCCATCCGTGCTGGAGAAAAACACCAATTCCATGCACAAAAGATTCTCGAATTTTTATACCCCCGCTTATGTTGTGATTCCTGAGCCGGACGACTCTGAGTGAGTTGAGCGACTGTCTTCTGGCTGTGCTGTACAGCACTTATACGCCACTCCTTTCTTACCCATAGCATAGGGACAATCGTCCAAATAACTGGCATTATCGGTGTACCAGAATAATCAACTGCAAAGGGTACACGACGTGAGCAGTGCAGATAAATTCGCTCCCATGCCGGACGAAACCGGACACTTTGGCGATTATGGTGGTGCCATGGTGCCGCCGCCGCTGGAAAAAGCCATTGCCGATGTTGAGCAGGCTTACCGGGAAATCCGTGAAGACCCGGAGTTTCGCCGGGAACTGCATGAGCTCTACAAACATTATGTGGGGCGCCCAAGCCCGGTATTCTTTGCCAAACGCCTTTCCGACCACCTGGGTGGTGCAAAAATCTACCTGAAGCGTGAAGACCTCAATCACACCGGTGCTCACAAGATTAATCATGCCATCGGTGAAGCCTTGCTGGCGAAATACATGGGCAAGAAAAAAGTAGTGGCAGAAACCGGTGCAGGTCAGCACGGTGTCGCCATGGCCACGGCCTGTGCTCTGGTTGGTATCGAATGCGAAATCCATATGGGTGAGATCGACATTGCCAAGGAGGCTCCCAATGTTACCCGCATGAAGATTCTTGGTTGTAAGGTCGTGTCTGTTTCCAGGGGAACCAGGACTCTGAAAGATGCTGTAGACAGCGCCTTTGAAGCTTACCTCGCTGGCCCAGAAAGTCAGCTCTATGCCATTGGCTCTGTTGTCGGTCCGCACCCGTTCCCGATGATGGTGCGTGATTTCCAGCAGATTATCGGTGAAGAAGCCCGGGATCAGTTCCAGGAGATGGAAGGCAAACTGCCGGATTATCTGATGGCCTGTGTCGGCGGCGGCAGTAATGCCATGGGGCTGTTTACTGCTTTCCTGAACGATGACAATGTGAAAATGGTAGGTGTTGAACCTGCCGGTAAAGGCCTGGAAACCGATGAGCATGCCGCCACCCTGACCCTGGGTTCACCCGGTGCCGTACACGGCTTTAAATGTTATGTTCTGCAGGATGATGAAGGTCTGCCTCTGCCTGTACATTCCATTGCTTCCGGCCTGGACTATCCCGGCGTTGGTCCGCAACACAGCTATCTGAAAGACATTGGTCGTGTGGAATACCAGAGTGCCACTGACACAGAATGTCTGGAAGCGTTCATGGCTCTGTCGCGTAAGGAAGGTATCATTCCCGCCCTGGAAAGTGCCCACGCTGTCGCCTATGCCATGAAGCTGGCACCACAGTTATCGTCTGAACAGACCATTCTGGTCAACCTGAGCGGCCGCGGTGATAAAGATCTCGACTTTGTCGTTGAAAGACTGGGGCTGTAAATTCCATAGTATATATATGCACCCCAGTAGGTCGGTGCTCTCATTCATCCGAGCCAACCTTAATAAAACTGCATCACCAGATCGTTGGGGTGCAGTTTTTTCGACAAATTCAGGAAATCGACCTGAAATTGTCGAAAAAGTGTGTCAGCCAAAAAATTGCAGAGCGAGAATCTTGGCATCCCAGGCAATACCCCGGCAATAACGAAACAGGTGGTTAGTGATACTTGCGCCTTTGTTATCAATTTTGCAGACCGGTTTCCTGTAATCTTTCCTGAGCACACATGGAGGGTGGAAACTATGAATTTATCAGTTACTTGTTTAACTGCGCCTGTAGCCAGGGGGATTTCCGATGCAGGGGACGCAGTAAAACTCGCTGTAGATAGTTGTCGGAAAAATGGTCGGCGTGTGATCGGTCAAATCGGAGGAAATATTGAGCACTATTCTCAACAATTCAAAGCGGAGCACCCTGTTGCTACGCGTCATCTAAAAACATTTGGCGATTATGTCGTTAAGGCTGCCAGGGCTACTTGTGATGGAATACAGGCGACGGCAAGGGAAGCTGTCAGTATTCATAATCGAATAACCAGAAAAGTTCAGGCGGCAAAACAGTTTGTAGAAACCCGTTGCCCCAGAGTCGCTATAGCCATGAGAACACTATCAGAATTTACCCTTCACCCAATTGCTAACGCCTTAAAAGGGGTTGGTGTTGGGGCTGCTGTATTTTTGGCTGGGCAGGTTATTTCTTCTGGACTAATGATGCCTTATCAGATGCCATTGCTTCTGTCAGGGATGGCTGTCGGTGCTGCGTATGGTCTGGCTAAAGCTGCCCTGAACTCTGCCCGTTATACCCTGAAGCTTGAGGGAGCTGAGCAGCACCCTTATCTGGCAAAAGCCGTCAGTTTGTGTGACCGGGTTCTGAACCCGATCAAAAAGGCTGACCGGTTTCTGGAAGGGCTTCATCCGGCGTTGTCGATTCCTTATAAAGCTTTGAAGGAATGCGCAGTTGCGGCTGTTAACATACCGACAATCTGGAGCGTTGGTGTAATAGGGATTGTGACGTTGGAAAATGCGGTTAATGGTTTGTCCTATGACTTCATCGATACGGCGATCACGGGTACATTCTTCGGGGGTATTGCTCTTGGTGTAGCAAAGCCGGTCTGGGATACGGGTAAATTTGCTTACCGGCGTATACGGGAGCATATGCAGCTAAAAGAACCGCAACCGGTTGTGCGGCTCTTTGATGAGCCCGAACCGGCCTTCATGGTCTAAATTCATAAAAAGCTCGCTATCGTTTTAATAGCGAGCCTTCTTTTTTGAGATGACGCACGTCAAGGTGAATGATCGAAAATTCAGTGACCCGGCCGCCTCAGGTAAAAAGGGCTGAATTGCCACAGAATCAGGGGGGGGTGGTCGATCTTGATCTATTAGTTTGAGCGGTGGTGGGATAAACCTGTGATTTTTCATCAAGCGGTTTCAGTGTCATCATTGGCACCCAGAGCTATGACTTGCGCTTTACTGCCAGTCATCTCGCCACGGGGCCTTTCAAACTGCTAAAAATCGCACAGTTTCTCTTCACAATGATGTTCGCAGTAGGACTCTTTACCGTGACTGTTCCAGCCCCAGACACAAACAGGCTCCGTGTCAGACTCCCGGGCCAGTGACCAGTTCACTGGCTTGAGATTATTCAGCCCCAGCCACTTATTGGCGCATTGAAAATAATTTCCACAGAAAAAATACTCTCCTTTAGCCCTGGGGGAGGGGTGACCACCTCTGAGCACCCGAATCTTTGAACTGTCGATGTACTGCTGGTATTTCCCCGCTTTTTCACCCCAGAGAATAAAGGCGGACGGCGGAGCATTGGTATTCAGATACTTGAAAAGGGCTGCGGTAAAGTCAGACCAGATGGTCTGATCCCCTCCGATTTCGCAATATGCATCCCCCTGACGACAGGGGATGGTCAGGGCAGAATTCAACAACAATACCCCCTGCTCTGCCCATGAAGTCAGATCTCCGATTTTAATCTTGACATCAAAACCTTCGTTGCGAGCTTCCAGCAGCACCCTTTGAATTGAAGGAACGAGCGATGTGCTGTAATTGGCGGGAATGGAGAATGACATACCTGTGGCAAGGCCATACTGCGGCGCCGGATCCTGCCCCAGAATGACTGCCTTGATGCGGTGTGGGGGGACCATGTCCATGGCCTTAAAGGTTGATGCCAGCAGAGGCATTATACGGTCTCCATCTTGCGACATCTGTTGCCCTAGGTTCATGGAGATAGCCTGTACCTGCTGACTGACTGCCTCCTGACCAAAAAAATCCTCCCAGCCTTCGGGTATACAGTTCAGGCTATAAAGAAAATCATAAAGCTTGGTATTTTCCCAGGAAGCTCCGGCACAATAGTTTGCACCTTCAGCCGCGAAGACTGACATTTCATGATCAGGAGAGAGACTCTTCGCTATAAGTGGCATTGAAGCCAGAAGGAGCACTGCTGTAAACACCCTCATGATAGTTTCCCGGCTCAGTGTGAAAGAGAGCTGTAAGATAGTCCATCTTTATCAAACTGCATCATCATTTTTGGGGTGGTGCAGTTATTCTCTTTTTCTTAAGCCTCTCTGAATATTTGTCAGCCAGCATGTAAAATGCCGGTTTGATTTATCAGCGCCGTAGTTATTGTGAACAAAAACCGAAAGCATGCTGAGAAGCCCGCAGGGCTTCACCCCAGGAATATTCACCAGGGCAGGTATGATCTTGCTGAGCTGGTGAAAAGCACGCCTGCGCTGAAGCAGTTCCTGAGAAACAACCCCAGGGGCGAACAGACCATTGATTTCAGTGATGAACAGGCAGTTCTGTGCCTGAATCAATCGTTACTGGCGCACCATTACAAAGTAGCCAACTGGCAGATTCCACCTGGCTATTTATGTCCTCCCATTCCAGGGCGTGCGGATTACATCCATTGCTTGGCCGATCTGCTGGCGGGTTCCAGACAAGGAAATACATCAACACCGCCAACAGGCAGTAAAATCCGGGTACTTGATATAGGCACTGGCGCCAATTGCATCTATCCCATCATCGGCAGTCAAAGTTATGACTGGCGATTCACTGCCAGTGATATCGACCCAGTGTCGGTTAAAACCGCACGCCTGATTGTCAGCAGCAATGCCAGCCTCAAAAAAAAGATAACTGTCCTGCATCAGCCTGACAGTAAAGTGGTTTTCAAGAACATCATAAGAAAGCAAGACCGTTTCGACGTCACTCTTTGCAACCCGCCATTCCATGCATCCATGGCTGAAGCTAACGCAGGCAGTCAGCGTAAATGGCAAAATCTCAACAAAGATAAAAAGACCGGGAAAGGTGCACCGAAACTGAATTTTGGTGGGCAAAAGGCCGAGCTGTGGTGTGAAGGGGGGGAGATTCTCTTTTTAAAGCGGATGATTAACGAAAGTGTCGCATACGGTGGGCAGGTTTTGTGGTTCACCAGCCTGGTGTCCAAGGGGGATAATGTCCAGCCACTCAAACAACAGTTGAAAAAGAAAGGCGCCAAACAGATCAAAGCCATAAAAATGGCTCAGGGGCAGAAGGACAGTCGTCTTATAGCCTGGAGCTTTATGGCAGAAGAGCAGCAGGCGCAATGGATATTAGAGCGCTGGACAACCTGACTGATTTACAGCCACCGACTGAATCGTTTCTGTTGAGATCTTTTAAGGGTGTAGATGTGTCTAAATCCATTGACCTGAAACTGCTGCCTGTGGATAAACCGTTGAAGATCCTTCATGTTCTTATTCTTGGTAATAGCGTGCCGCATAATGCCGCAATATTTTGGATTGGCCGATCACTGCCGGGGGGGGTGATCGTAAGGCGGAGAACTGAATGTCCAAAAAAGCTATAGACTTTCCTCCAGGAAATATCAGCCTGGATTGCAAACAACTTTCCATACTTTGGCAAACTTGGTTCAGATAAACTTAGAGGGTAGTGGGGCAAAGCTGTTAAATTGCATGAATATCAATACCAAATTCAATTTGGTTAATCAGCAATCCGATTACAATATCGTGCATTTTCTCTAATTTCGAAAAGCATATTGTCTTTCTGGCTAATCGTTTGATCCAGGTTCTGAAATTCAGATTTTTACGTTCTATCTTCTGGG
>JBPCXN010000107.1:0-21885 GCA_051008495.1 Endozoicomonas sp.
CCCAGAAGATAGAACGTAAAAATCTGAATTTCAGAACCTGGATCAAACGATTAGCCAGAAAGACAATATGCTTTTCGAAATTAGAGAAAATGCACGATATTGTAATCGGATTGCTGATTAACCAAATCGAATTTGGTATTGATATTCATGCAATTTAACAGCTTTGCCCCACTACCAAGCATGGCAACAAGAATAATAAAGGCAGGGGGCTTTTTGTATCGCCTGTGGTGGCAGTAACTTTGACTGTCAGGAAAAAAACCACGGAAAAAACTCACTTCACATACCCGTCAGAGAGACTTTATCCTTATAAGGTAGGTGGAATTTGGAAAACGCAAAAGAATGCGGATACATTATACAGTCCAAGAATCGAGGGGTAATGAGTCTTGACTGATAGTCGCCCTGGCGTGGCCAGGGCCAATCAGATGTGAATAGCTGATATTTAAAGCCAGGCGGCTCCCCGCACACCGGAAGCATCTCCATATTCTGCCTGAACAATGCGAGTGTTCAGGTAGTCAGAGAATACATATCGGCTGACGTACTCTGGAAGCACTTCGTACAGGGCCTGGACATTCGACATGCCGCCACCGAGAACAACAACTTCAGGATCAAAAATATTAATAACTGAACCGATAGATCGAGCCAGTGCATCCACGTAATGATCAAAGTGCTGGGATGCAAGCTCGTCGCCTTCTTCTTTCAGCTCCATGACGGCTTTGGCATTGGGAACTTCAGCTTCAGAAAGGCCGCTGATCTTGCGGAAACGTTTTGCCATTCCAGTGCCGGATAGGAAAGTTTCAACACAGTTTTCCCGCCCGCAGTAACAGGGCTGGGAAATGCCGTCTGCTTCAGGACTAAAACCAGGCAGAGGGTTGTGTCCCCACTCTCCGGCAATAGCGTTAGGGCCCGTAACCAGCTGACCATTAAAAACCAGGCCGCCACCGCAGCCAGTACCGATAATGATGCCAAAGCAGCTGTTGGCGTCGGCTGCAGCACCGTCAGTGGCCTCGGACAGGGCAAAGCAGTCGGCATCGTTGGCCAGCTTAACTTCGAAGCCGAGCAGCTGCCTCAGGTCTTCCGCAACAGGCTTGCCGTTCAGGTAAGTTGTGTTGGCGTTTTTCAGCTTGCCGGTATCCGGGCTGATGGCGCCGGGAAGGCAGATGCCAGTGCTTTCAGGCTGACCCTTTTCCTGAATCGCCTCCTGAATCAGATCCCTGACATTCTCCAGCCAGCCCTGGTAGTTGTCCGGGGTCGGCTTGCGCTTGCGAAAAATGACTTCACTCTGCTCACACAGGACGACTATTTCTGTTTTAGTACCACCGATGTCTAAACCAATTCGCACAAGAGCACCTTTTAGTGTTTACAGGAAGGTCATCAATGACTGCGCAGCATTTTTGCATAAATAGTTTACCGATAGTTGATGTGGATCAGTATTTGAGCATCACTTAACGCCAGAATAGAGCCGTAATCAGGTAATAGTGCCCACAGCTTGAACACTTTTCCTGTCGGGTCAGTTGCTTGAACGGGGATTCTGGCGAATCCGAAGCAAGTTGTTATCTCAAACTGTTAGAGCGGAGTTTCTGGAAGGCGTGTATTCCTCTGAAGTAGAAAACAGTGCGTCAGCACTATTGCGGCTTATCCGTGATTATGGACAGGAGCGAAGCTATGCCCCAAGGGATGTTATCTACCCGGAAGGGAAGCATCCGGATGGTTTTTACTATGTGCAGTCTGGCCTGGTAGGTCTCGGAAAGCTTGCCCTGAATGGTAAGCAAAGCCTCCTGCGCATCTATTCTAAGCACTGCTTTTTTGGTTACCGATCACTGCTCGGGCAAGATGATTATTACGCCTCAACCGTAGCGCTGAAATCCTGCCAACTCCTCTATTTTCCCTTCAAATCCATCGCTGAGCTGCAGGAGAAAGTTCCAGAGGTCTTTCGTTACTTCACAATATTTCTGAGTTCTGAGTTGAAAGAGGCGGAAATACGCATCTTCCGGGCCTCCTCTATGAAAATGAAACACAGGGTGATTGACTCGCTGATTTACCTCAATAAAAACCATTGCAATTACTCCTGGACTTACCGGGAGATTGGTGAATTCTGTGGCGGTGAAACGGCAACAGTGATCAGGATCTGCAATCAGCTCAAAACAGCTGGAGCGCTCAAGAAAGAGAGCCGGCACTGGAAAATTGTCGACGAAAAGAAGCTGCGCGAACTTAGAGAGCAGTACTGATAAAGAACTTTCCTCCTGTGATTGTTATTTTTTCGTACAGAAATCTCTTGCCTGACGTACCAGGCTCAGCCGGGGGATTTTACATGTCACTACAGGCCGGTAATTCATGAGAGCACCTTTCCACTTGATGGCTAAACCAACCCGCTATCAATGCGTCGGGCGCCTGCCAGTGTCATGTCCGTTGCAGATCAGATTGCGCAGGCAGTGTGGCTATCCGGCCCTCTTCATATAGCTCTTCAAGTTGCCATTATGATAATTGTCATAATGGCAGCCCAGCTCACAGTGTTACTCTCCAGTTCGCCGAAGCACAGATGCAAATCAAACTGAATTCGGCGGAAATCACACACAAAGCTCTCTTATGACTTCAGATTCAAAAAGAACTTTCATCAAACTGTAAGACACAAGTCTGATAGAAGGTTCGTTCGTATCAGGAATAGAAATGGAAGTAGTACTGGCCTGGTTACCATTAAATGAAATTGCCGCTATCAATCCTGCCGAGTTAATGATGACTCTCATCATCGGCGGTCTTATTGGCCTGGTGCTGGGAATGACCGGTGTTGGTGGGGGCGTATTGATTATCCCGCTTCTTCGCACAGTTTTTCAGATGAATCCTGTTCTGGCGGTAGGCACGGCGAGTATTTGTGCTTCCCTGATGAAGGTCAATGCCGCTGCCATACATATTAAAATGGGCAATGTAAACTGGAAACAAAGTGCTCTCATGCTGGCAGGCGCCGTTCCGGCAACTTATTTGACTACCTCATTTATTGTTCGTTTATCTCAGAATCCTGATACCAGCAGTATGGTTGAGTTGGCTGTGGACCTCATGATCTTTGCTGCCATTGGATTCTCTCTGGCTGCCATGGTCTATAAGGATCTGAAGCCAGCCGGGAGACAGCAAGCTGCACAGGCAGAAAGTACAAAAGAACCTTCCGGTGACTGGCGGCCTGTTTTAGCGGGTGCTGGCTCAGGAGTTGTGATTGGTGCCACAGGGGTTGGCGGTGGCGTTCTGCTCCTGCCTATCCTTACGGTTCTGCTCAGAGTCAATATCAAACAGGCTGTCGGATCTTCCATAGTCATAGCCCTCCTGCTTTCCAGCCTGTCGGCACTGACATACAGTGGCGGCGGTCAGGCCGATATGACCACTGCCGTTGTGTTGATTGCCGGCTCCCTGATTGGAGTTCCGGTTGCAGGAAAAGTTATGAAATTTATCTCTGACCGGGCCCTGCATAGGGTGACCCTTGCCCTGATTACCCTGAGCGCCTGCATGATGCTATCCAGCTCTCTGAGTTAGGTCGGCCAGTATATTGATAAGGTTGTGCAGATAGCCCACAGGCTTTGCTGCAGGTCAATTTTGCAATGATTTATGGCAGGTTATTATCTGTTCTCCTGTATTGCCTGGATTTTTTTTCCTTACCTTTGGTGGCTGGACGTATACCCTCTAAAGAAGCCTAGGAGCCTGCCTGAAAGCCATGGTTAGCTGGTAGCGGAGATGTGCTGACTAGAATCAGTAAGGATGAAAGATCGGCGACGTGACCCATTGAGGGATTTGAGATGTCCATCTACACACTGGAAAACCCCATTCAAAATTACGACTGGGGCAGCCACGACGCTATGACACGCCTTTTTGGCATGCCCAATGAAAGCGGCAAGCCCATGGCGGAGCTGTGGATGGGCGCTCATCCCAAGGCTCCTTCCAGTGTGCTGGTTGATGGTGAGTGGAAAAAGCTCAATGCCCTGGCAAAAGGAGAAACTCTGCCTTTTCTGTTCAAAGTGCTATCAGCCGCCAAACCTCTGTCTCTCCAGTCTCATCCAAATAAACAGCAGGCTTTGAAAGGGTTTGCGCGGGAAAATGACCTGGGCATTCCTCTGGATGCTTTTGATCGGAACTACCGTGATGATAACCATAAGCCGGAACTGGTGTATGCATTAACGCCTTATCGGGCCATGAAGGGTTTCCGCCCTGTGGAAGAGATCGCCGCCCTGTTTGACATGGCTGGCCTGAAGCTATTGCAGGAGGCTGTCGAGCTTCTCAGAAATACCGGATTAAAAGCATTTTATGAGCGCCTGATGTCTCTCCAGGGTGAAGAAAAAGAGCTACTGGTAAAGCTGGTAGCGGAATTTGCGGAAAACTGTAATGACCCTGCCTGGCAGGAAGTAAAGCGACTGAATCAGTGCTATCCAGGGGATATCGGTATTCTCAGCCCGCTAATGCTGAACGTTATTGAACTGGCTCCGGGGCAGGCAATGTTCTTTACGGCAGGAACGCTGCATGCCTATCTTCAGGGTACAGCGCTGGAAATTATGGCTTGTTCAGACAATGTTCTGCGAGGAGGTCTCACCGGCAAGCATGTGGATGTAGAAGAACTGTTGAAAACCATTCAGTTCAATAGCATTCCATTAAGCGACTTGTTGCTGGAGCCTGGTGTGGAAGAAAATGGCGAAACTGCCTATACGACACCTGTAAATGACTTCCTGTTCAGCATTATTGAGCCGGCAAAGATGACTGCCCCTGTCTCTGTCGAAGCTGCCGAAATACTGTTCTGTGTTGAAGGTCAGCAGACTGTTCACTATGCAGACAATAAAACCCTGGAGCTGAATCCCGGTGAGTCATGTTTTGTCAGTGCCAATTGTGGTTTCTACAGGCTGGAAGGGCATGGGCGCCTTGCCAGGGCAACGTCTGTTGCCTGATTAATTGATAAAGAAATTTTCTCCGAAAGAATTCAGCTAGTTTGTCTATTTTCATGACGACCCCGAGATTTGGACGTTGTACGAAAAATGATACAGGAAGAGTCGTCGTTTATTGAATGGGGGAATACTTGCTGAAGATTTCAACAATTTCCGTATATCCAAGCTTTTCTGCTGCAGAGAGAGGAGAACCAGCCTCAGTACAACCCAAGGTTGGACTTGCACCCATTTTCAGTAGCAGTTCGACTGCTTTTGCTTGTCTGGCACAAACAGCCCTATACAGGGGGGGGCAGTGCGTTTTGCTTAGCTGGTCAATATCGGCACTATTGTCCAGCAATAAACTGATAATTTCGGTATCCCCATTCTGTGCTGCCGCATGCAGAGGGGAGTTTCCATCATGATCACAGAGTTTCGGATTGGCTCCGTGCTTCAGGAGAACCTTTGCGGCTTCTTTGTGGCCATTTTGTACAGCTTGCCTCAATGGCGTTAATCCGTCTCTGTCAGCTTTATTGATGTCCGCATGGTGCTGAAGCAACAGCTCGACAATATGCGCATTCCCACTTTCAGCTGCACAAAACATCAAAGACGCACCTTTTTTAGTGCATTGCTGAAGGTCTGTATGATATTCCAGTAACAACGCCACAGAGTCGTAATGACCATTTGCAGCAGCTACGGAAAGAGGGGACCTATCCTCACTATCAGTTATGTTCAGTTCTTCTGGATTGCTTTTAAGCCTGGATCGGACAAAATCCAGGTTGCCATAGTAAGCACCCAGAAACAGTGGTGTGCAGCCTGAGGGTGTTGAGCAAACCTCCTTATCAACAGAAGGTTGATGATTTTGGCATAGAGCCAGCATGTTCAGCTGATCTTCTGTGTTTTTCTTTTCCTTCCTGCCTGTTTCGCTATTGATAAAGTAGCCGCTGATGGCAAAAACACAATAGCTTTTCGGGTGCTCTACATTGATAGATCTCATCAGCTCCGAAGCAAACTGGGTGGTATTCTCTCTTCCCGTTTGCAAAAAATAGGATGGAATATTTTGATCAAACAGAGTGAAACCTTCAGCATCAACCGATAAAGCAATCTCGTGGTCAGAAGTGGATAGTGTGTAATGCCCGACAGGCAGCTTGCAGAGGAATGACTCCAGTTCTGCATGATCAGTAGCTACTGGCGTATAGTTTGTGCGGATTACGGCCTCTGAGTGATTACTGGAAAGGGTATCTGCAGTCTTGCAGACAGTGTCGAGCTTAAGAGAGGGTGTCAGGGAAAGGTTTCTGGCGATATCAGAGGCCCTGTTCTGACAGGCTAATGCAGTTGTCGATGGGTGCTGACACTGAATCACCTGCTCAAGCCATGGACGCAGCTCCAGAAGCTGAAACGCTTCGGGTTCTTCAAGTGCAAAAGTGTCATAAAACCCACCAGGCTTCTGTAGCTGAAATGTCCAGTAAATGGTTTGAGCTTTCGAAATGGCCTGCTTAAGATCTGTGCAATGTTCGCCAAAGAAAAACCAGCCACTGTCAGGGTTTCGACTCAAGAGTTGCATCCGGTTGGAAAAAGCTTCCAGAGGAGCCATATCCTTGAGCGAAGTAGACAGCAAGGCTGCCTGAATATAGCTTGCCGACAGGCCATGACATAACCCTGTATCTATTGATTCATCATAACCTGGCAGTAAATGAGGCTTAAGGGTGTTGAGGTTGTCAAACAGTTGGTCACAGGAGTCGGCTGTATTGCTATCAGCGGCAAGAGCATCAATCAGGGCCGAAGCATGCTGAAATTCATGACTGGTAGAGTCCGTACTTTGCTGCAGTTGTTTCTGCAACGGGCAAAGCAGCCAGGAAAATACTTCAGCTCTGGCTGGGTGGTAGATAAGGTGCTGTTCCTGATCACCATGGGTGTACCAGAACCTCAGCAGGAAATTGTGGAATGACTTTTCCAGCCAGTTCTGGAGCTGATCAGCATGTTTAACAGAGCGCTTTTCAAGTGATGTGTCAGAAGGTGCTCTATAAGATCGCTCATTCATCAGAGGGATATAATTTCCCAGGCTGGCCAGCCTGACTTTCAAACCTGGAGAGTGCCTGTCTGCCTGGTTTAACCATTGCAGGAACTGCTGATCTGCTGAAGAGGAAAAGCACGAATATCCTTTTGTGGTGCCTGTACTGTCCATAGTCTCTGAAATTCCTGGCTCTATGCCTCCATGGCTGTAAGCACCTGGGTACTTATGTCAGCAAGAAAAACGAACGGATATCATTAAGACAATGCCGGGCTGATTTAGTTCCCCTTCTTAAATCGGGTCAGCCGAGAGACTGACACCGTTATCCTGCTTCATTTGACAGTCAATGGCTTTGCCGGACCCGGTTTCAGGGAAATGTCTCATTTAATAAGCTGATAAAGTTTCTCTTGGCCCGGAACTTTGAACGGAGTTTGTATAGATACTCCAGAAATTTTGCTTTATACAATTCATCTAGAAGAAGAGCATGCATCTCTTCCAGCAGGTCGACGGCTTCCTGATAGCTTTCGTTTTTGCCCAGCCCGACCAGGAGTTCCACCAGACGTTGGAAAACCAGGAAAACTCTCTCTGGATTGTCGACTGACTGTTGACCAAACTGATAAAGCAGCTCAGGGTCGGCTTTATCCTCATTGATCAGAGTCCAGAGAGCTTCCATTTCTCGCTCTTCGAGTAGAATCCAGCCAAGCGTATTGATAGCGCTTTGCCTGATGTAACTGGATTGCTGTTTCGCAATCTGCTGGTCTAGATGCTCCCTGGCCATGGAGAACCAGTCTCTTTTATCGCCAGATCTCTCCGCCATGGCCTTGAGTTCCAGGTACTCCTCCAAGTCGGAATACTGCAGGAAGGTTTGCCATTGTTTTTCCAGTGCTTCCTCTGAATGGCCGGTTACCAGCAGTATTTCCTGTTGCAGCTTCTCAATTCTGTGATTGTCAGGAGTGCGGGAGTTGGCCCTGGCCTTCTTGATAAACTGTTGGGCCCGGTCGTAATCCTGAAGGGCAATGCTCCATTCTGCCAGTTGCAGAAAGTTGTATTCGCTCACAGCCACTTTGCTGTGCAGCTCTATCAGTCGAGCATAGTCGTCTGTTTTCAGAGGTTCGGCTTCCAGAATCCTGAGAAGAGCGCCATAGTGCCTGCCAATGCCCCATTGTCCGCCTTTCCATTTGGGCAGCGCATCCCATTTTTCCTGTACCTTCTTGTAGAACAGCTCCAGGCATTCAGGGCTTATAGCGGAAACATACTGGTCCGGAATTTCGCCATAAAATCCGTATTCATCAGTCATCATCAGCTGAATCAGAAACTCGGCTTTTTTATCGTCACTCCACTCAAGGTGGCTCAGTGCCGAATGATACATACCCTGAAGCAGTTCCAGCGTTGAATAGCGGAAGCCACCAGAATCATCCACAGTATCTGTGGCCTTGTTCAACCTCTCAAAGGCGTATTGCAGTAATTCAAGCTGCTGGTCGGCAGGCAGCAACTGGATGGGCTGTCTGAGTGTTTCCAGCGCGGTTTCAATATCGCCGAAATACATTCTGACCCGGTGGTAGCGGTGAATGGCAGCCTTGTAGGGTATGGCGGAAGTGATCCGTTTTCTCAGGGTGCTTTTATCCAGTCGGCCCAATGCCAGGTCTGCCTTTAGCAGCCATTCCTGGCGAAGGGATTTGTCTTTGTTGATCAGCTCTACCAGCGTGCTGACAAGGTTGTCTTTGTTCTGACGGTCAAAATAGGTAGTCAGAACTTCAGCTGGCTTGGCGCATTTCTTCAGACCCGGCTGAGATTTCAGGGCGCGCAGTGACAGTGCTGTTGCGACGCAGTGCTCGCAAAAGTCGATCCCGTCAGACACCGGGCAATCACAGCTCCCTTCCAGGCCTTTGAGCGTATAGTGCAGGCGGACCTTGCCGGAAGTACTGCCATTAACCGTCGCAGTTGTGGCTTTACCCCGGGTTTTGAGTCCATCAATCAGAGCCTGCTCAAAATAGGATTTGCCGAGGGTGAAGGCTCGCTCGCCAGCGAGCTTCACTAGCATCTCATCAGATATGTCTGGGTTGTCGTTCAAATCGGGTACCCTGAGTAATATCAATTACTGCACCGCAGTCATCCGGATGACCTGAACCACTCAGTAAGGTGGTCGGAAATCTTTTGCCCTGCTAAACAGCGCATGATGCCTTTTTTCGAGTGTCTCTGCCACGGGGGCGTCAATAGTGTCAGCGATGAAACGAGGCTATGTATTTCTGACCTGATAACTCAAGGGTAAGCATTGAGAAATAATCAGAAACAGTGGCTGTCAGTTCTTCGTGTGATCAGTCTTCAGGCATTGCTTTCTTACAGGCTTTATTGGTGCACCAGGTTAACTTAAATTCAGCAACTACAGCGTAAGGTTCCTTGTGAGTCCGAACTTCCATTTAAAGTGGTGGAGAAATCTATAATGTAAAACTATAATTTCATATTAAGGTTTTATATGAAATTATAGCTTCATGAAGACTCAAGGAAAGCGCACTGCCACCATTTTTCCCAAAGATCAGAAATTCCTGCGCCAGCTGGGAGAGAATATTCGATTGGCCATACGACGTCGTAAGCTGACCCAGACACAGATTTCTGAGCGAACCGGACTCTCCAAGCCAACCCTCAGAAACATTGAGCGAGGGGAGGGTTCTGTATCCATCGGCCACTATTTGTTGGTCTTATCAGTGCTGGGGCTTTCTGCAGATCTGGCGAAAGTGGCGGAAGATGATGAGCTGGGCAGAAAGCTGCAGGATATTGAATTGCTTAAAAAGGGCAAGTCATGAGCCGTGAGATTTTTGTGTATGCTCACTGGGAACAGTTTGATGCCCCTATGGTGGTTGGTAATTTACGTGTTGACCAGGTAAGGGGGGGGGAGCATTACAGTTTTGCTTATGACAAGCAATGGCTTGCTTCGCCATATGTTCAACAGATAGACCCAGACCTGCAACTGTATCAGGGTGAACAGCACTGCCTGAATAATCAGAACTTTAGAATTTTCCTGGACTCTTGTCCGGACCGCTGGGGTCGTTTGCTGATGCAGCGTCGTGAAGCTGCTTTGGCAAAACAGGAAGATCGCCGTCCCAAGCGGCTTCAGGAAAGCGACTACCTCTTGGGTGTGCATGACATGTATCGCATGGGGGCGCTGCGATTTAAAATGTCGCCGGAGGGTGATTTTCTTGATAACAACAAGCGTTTGGCCGCACCTCCAGTATCATCGCTTCGGGAGCTGGAACATGCGGCGGCACAGGTAGAGCAGAATTCAGAGATGGGTGATCCCGATTATTTACGTTGGCTATACATGTTAATGGCGCCCGGGTCGTCGTTAGGTGGAGCACGGCCAAAAGCCTGTGTCATCGATGAGCACGACTGCCTCTGGATCGCCAAGTTTCCCAGCCGCAATGACAACTACGATCTGGCTGCCTGGGAGATGCTTGCACACCAGATAGCGTTGAAAGCCGGCCTTGTGATGGCGCCCTGCCGGATTGAACGCTTTAACAGTCCTCACCATACATTTTTAACCAAACGCTTTGATCGCATGGGTGGACGGCGCTTACATTTTTCTTCGGCTATGACTCAGCTGGGTTATTACGACGGGGAGGAGGGGGCAAGCTATTTAGAAATCGCCCAGTTCTTGATGTCTCATGGTGGCAGGGCCAAGAAGGACTTGGCTCAACTCTGGCGACGTATAGTCTTCAGTATGGCCATATCAAACACAGATGATCATTTAAGGAATCACGGCTTTATCTTTACTCCAAGGGGGTGGTGTTTGTCACCTGCATATGACCTTAACCCTGTTCCTGAAGCACTGGGGCTGCACCTGAATGTGGATGATATAGATAACCGTCTGGATTTTGAGTTGGCCATCAGTGTCATTGATTACTTTCAACTCACCGAGAGTGAGGCTCAGGTTATTCTTTCGGAGGTTGTAGAGGCTGTTAAGGCATGGCCTGATGTGGCTGAAGAGCTGGGTATTAGCAGGCAAGAGCAGATGTATATGGAGCCAGCTTTTAACGTAGAAAATTAAATAATATTTTCACTAAATAGCTTCTTATGAAAATTTAGTTTCACCCCTGTTGTTCTGGTAACTCTTGGTATCACGACAGCCGATTCAAGGGTTGCCGATGTTTGATGTCCAAAAGTTGTAAAGAAATAATACCTGGCTGATCTTTCTTCAAGTTTACGTCTTGCGCCTTGCTGCTAAGGACTTATTAGCATAATGAGCTAATTACATTTTAATAGTTGTTTTTTGATATTATTACTATTTATTTGTTGTTTATTTACAAATTACACTCCATAAGTAGTAAATATTGAGAATACAGTAAATTAGATGTATTTTTTGATATATTACATCTTATAAATTGTATTTTGGGCGCCTCCAATGAAAACACAGGAAGAACTGGCGAAAGCTCTGCAGGATTACCGGAAAACCAAAGGGCTGGGACAAAAGGATATGCGTATGAGAATCGGGATGTCGCAGCAGCAGTATCAACGCGCAGAGTCTGGCAGCGACCTCCGGGTTTCCACGTTATTTCGAATTCTTGAAGGGCTGGATCTGGAACTGCAACTGATACCAGGGCATCAATCTGGAGAGAGTGAAAATATTGCTCCCACTGATGAAAATAGAGAGTCAGCCTGGCAGGGATTTCTTGAAGACCTGGAGGACTGAGTCGTGGCTCTATCGCAACAAAGTCGGCCTGAGTTTACAGAAGCCCTCGCGCTTGTTCTCCATGGCCAGCGTATAGGCATTCTGGCTCACTATTCCGGAGGCAGAAACATTCTGACATTTGATCCTGAGTATCGTGGGCTATCACCCGTTGAGCGACCAACGTTCACGCTTACACAGATGTTTCAGGAAGATTATCTGGAAAAGAATCAGAGTCACTCTCAACGCCTGTCGCCAGTTCTTTCTAATTTATTGCCAGAAGGTGCCTTACGGGAATGGCTTTCCAGCACTCTGAAAACCCATACTGAAAATGAGTTTCCTCTTTTGGCCTGGGCTGGGGGAAACTTGCCCGGGGCACTGGAAGCTCATCCGATCAGAGCTGGACAGATACCTGGCTGGGCTCTGAGTGGAAGAGAACAGGTAGAACCCATCCAGATAGATGTAAGAGTCACAGACTCAAAGTTTTCGCTTGCCGGCGTGCAGATGAAGTTTTCCAGTGTGCGTCAGAATGGGCGGTTTAATATCAGCGCACAGATAGGTGCTGACAGCTGGATCATCAAAACACCTTCAACGGTAAACAGAAATGTGCCGGAAAACGAATTGTCTGCCATGAAGCTGGCTGAAAGTATTGGTGTTGATATTCCTGAAATTCAGCTTATACCTCTGTCGAAACTCGACAATCTGCCAGATATTGTTTTGCCGAATGAATCTGTGGCTTATGGCATTCGCCGGTTTGACCGGAGTGACAATGAGAAGAACGGCAAAATCCGCATTCATGCAGAAGATTTTGCCCAGATCTTTGAGTTTTATGCCCACAAAAAATACAACCATGCAAATTATGAGCAAATAGGCCGTGTCATTTACCAGTTCAGCCAGAACGGTCTGGCAGATTTACAACAGATGGCAAGACGACTGTTGGCGAATATCTTGCTGGCAAATGGCGATGCTCACTTAAAGAACTGGAGCATGACGTATCCTGATCGAATCCACCCACAGCTATCGCCCGCTTATGACATTGTCACCACCCTTCCTTATGTCAAAGGCGAGACAGGTGCTGCGCTGAACATGGGGAAGGAGAAAACCTGGAACAACATTACAATGGAGACTTTCCAGTACTGGTCTACTCGAATAGGTGCACCCTGGCCTGCCATAAAGGTTCACCTGGAAGATGCTATGGCGACAGCCAGGGCGCAGTGGCCGGAGTTGATCCAGGAGTTGCCGATGGTTGCTGCTCATAAAGTTATACTGAAGGAACACTTGGCAGGGCTTTCACCAGACATGCGTATTGAGCAATAAATTGAGCTATAAATTGAGCTATAAAAAGTCTTTACAGCAACAGCTCGCTGTGGGGTGAAGATGCTATGACATATCCAAGATTTTTATAGCCTTTCTCCCTTCGTTGTTTCATTCTGGCCAACATGGGAATGGCTGAGTCCGTGTAGTCATATATCAGTACTTCTGTTTTCCCCTCATGCTCTCGGTGAATTCTTCCGGCGTATTGTGCAAGAGTGCCTTTCCAGGAGACAGGCAGGGCAAGAAACAATGTGTCCAGCTTGGGCAGATCAAAACCCTCACCAAGATATTTTCCCGTAGCTATCAATGGGACTGGAGATGTGCAATCCAAAATGCGCTGCAACACAGCCAGCCTGGCCTTATCCCGCATACCTCCATGAAGGACCTCTGCAGAAGAGATGTGTATTGATAGAAGCTGATGCAGAAGAACAGCATGCTCTTTTCTTTCTGTCAGGATGACTGGATGCTTGCCTTTCTCGGCAGCGGCAAGGACATCATGCACAATAACTTTATTTCTTTTTTCGTGGGTGGCGAGCCATTGATAGACCTCGCTAACATGCGGCTTCTGTTCTGACCACTCCGGGAGTGGCATCAAGCCAGAATCATTGAAAATCACCTTACGCAGATAGTCACTTTGCCTTTCTTTGGCTTTATGGCGTATAGCGCCTGCCTGCATATAAATGATGGGTTGATGGCCGTCCTGTCTGTGAGGTGTAGCAGTAATGCCAAGCACATAGCGGCTTCTGAATTCATTCAGAAGCAATTCATATCTCGGGGCAGAAAGGTGATGACACTCGTCAATGATGACCTGCCCATAGTCAAATATCAGAGGGTTAACCTTGTTGTCGCCTTTACTGATCAGGCTCTGGTATGTGGCGATATCGAACAAACCCGTTGGCTTTTTTCTACCGCCAGCAAAGATGCCGATTTTCGGCAGATTCAGAAAGGCTTCTGCCCTTTCTCTCCACTGGTCAACCAACTGGCGACTATGAACCAACACCAAAGTGTTGACCTTCCTTTCTGCCACAAGTGCCAGTGCAGTAACGGTCTTGCCAAAAGCAGTTGGTGCATGCAGGATGCCAACATCCTCCTTGAGCATTGCTTTGACCGCTCTTTGCTGCTCTTTCTTTAATTTGCCCTGAAATTCAAGCTCTTTGAGTTCAGTTCCTATAACTCGTTTGTCTTCTATCACCAACTTACAACTCTGACTATTAAGCAGATCAAATAAATCATCCAGACAGCCCCGGGGCA
This sequence comes from Endozoicomonas sp., assembly GCA_051008495.1. Taxonomy (GTDB): domain Bacteria; phylum Pseudomonadota; class Gammaproteobacteria; order Pseudomonadales; family Endozoicomonadaceae; genus Endozoicomonas_A. The sequence goes on from JBPCXN010000107.1 coordinate 14,123, forward strand.
GATGAAGATAGCCATCCTCTATTCTGCAGCAGGTGATGATTCTGGGAATGCCCTGTGTTGAAAATCTCATGGCCTGCGTTTTGAAAAAGACGGGGTTGGGAAACGATGCCAGCTTTTTCATTCGAGCCATCAATTTAGCCGGTAGTTGCTTCGTGGGTATATACAATCCATTGGCCAGCACAATATTGAGGTTGTCAGGGCAGTCAGCGATTTTGCTGGTTGAATTCGGCAGCCCTGCTTCCCATGGCGCCAGCTCCATCTCCGGGGTAACTGGCAGGCTAAATTGAGATCTGTAATTGCTGATCAGCTCTTCAACTTGTGCAGGGCTAATTTTCGTTACTTGGCTGAGATATTGCCACTGATCAGGGTATGGCGAGAACTGTTCATCCATGAATACACTACAGCCTTGTTGTCGAGGGTGATATTGCAGAGGTAGTGCAATGAGGTTACCAAAACCACCTTTGGGTAAAGTGTCCTGGTTAGGAAAGAAACGGTCATAGGAATCAAAACTCAGCTCTGGACAGGCGTCCATGGCTTGATCAAGTAGAAAACTTCCCATCTGTCGTGCGTCGACTGCAGCAACGGGGGAAGAAAAAAAGATCCAAATGTGGGCTCCATTACCAGAGCGTGAGATCTCCCTGTGGCAAGCTATGCCATGTCGATTACAAGCCTGAGCGAATGCGGTTATTTCTTCACGCCAACTCTTCTTATCGAAATCAACAGACAGAAACCAGCATGAATCATTTGAGAGGAGAGGATAAATGCCAAGAGTACGCTTGCCAGTCAGGTGGCTGTGGGTGGCTTTGTCAGAGAAGTGTTCGAAATTCTGGTGCGGACAGTCAGTGCACTTTATCTTTGGCTTTTGACAGATACCTGGACGCCATTCATTGTGGCAGGCTGGTGAGTAGCCAGACCTTCCTGTAGAGTTGCTCTCCCAGCGTACCGCAATAACATTTTCCCTGCCTCTGAACAGAGATTGAAAAATCTGTATTTTCTCACCAGAACTCAAAGAACCAGATTTTGGCTGAGTGCTGACACTGGCTGATAGAAGAAGTTTACGCCTTGCAAGCAAGCCTTGACGCTCTGTTTCCAGCTCTTGCAGCCGTTTTTCTATCTGCAGAATTTCATCAGAATGGTCGGTCAAAGCAATCTCGAAAGCGTACGAACTTGAGGAAAGCTTACCAGTAGTGGTCAGTTCCCAACCAGTTTAGAGTTCAGACCTGACTAACCAGCATAGATGACCGATTATTGAACCGGATTTTGAAGCAAAGTTGATGTTTTTGTTGCTCACAGAATTATTCGGGTGGAGCTTCTGGCTGGCATAGCCGAAGGCAACGAGCTACTAAAAGCAGGCTGAATTGGCTTTTTCTGGAAAAACTGTCTAATCTGTCCACTGTCCATGGACAGTGGACGATTCCGCTAAATAGAGAGAAGCCATGAAAGGTCAGGACATTCTGATTCTTCTTAAACTGGTCTGCCTGCAGCAATGTGAGACATCTAAAGACAGCTACTCGGTCAGAGCCTTGTCAGCCAGTACAGGCGTGGGTAAGTCAGAGGTCAGCAACTCATTGTCCCGCAGTGCTGCTGCCGGTCTGATGAAACATGACAGAAAGAGCAAGCAGCCTAAAGCCAATGTACGGGCACTGCTGGAGTTTATTCCTAATGGCCTGAAGTATGTCTTTCCCGCCAAAGCAGGCGATCTGGTTAGGGGGATCCCCACTGCCTTTGCGGCTCCGGGTCTGGCAGGCAAACTGATGTCTGCCGGGGACTATATGCCGGTATGGCCCGATGCCCGTGCAGATACCATGGGTATGAAGATAGATCCTCTCTTTAAAAGTGTGCCTGAAGCGGTAAAACAGGATCAGCGTCTTTACGACCTTCTTGCACTGGTAGACGCTATTCGGTTGGGTAACCCCAGAGAATCACAACTGGCAATACAGCTGCTTAAAGAGAGGTTGCAGACTCCATGAGCGATACCTATAACCAGCTGTTAGCCATGATTGAAACTGTAACCAGGACCCTGAGGGACGATTGGCGCAAGGATGCCCCTGAGCTAATCAGCAGTGAAAACTCTGCCGAAGCCCTGTTGGAGAAAATCAAGACGGGGCGTGCCATAATGGCGAGTAAAAACCGTAAGCCAAAAAGACGTGTCAGAATTGGAGCGGGAAGAGCTGCATGAAAATAGACAAACTCCGCTTAAGCCATTTCCGCTGTTTTGAGGATTTTGAAATCCCCTTTCATAAGCAGCTCACTGTTTTGGTGGCTCGCAATGGCGCAGGCAAAACCACGGTGCTGGATGGAGTGCAGACAGCACTGAACCTGTTTTTAACCCGTGTTCCCAAGGTCAAGGGTTCTAACCCCAGGGATACTGACTTTCAGGTGTACCCTGATGGCCGTAGACCACCTTATATGCGCGTCCGCTGTGAGAGCGCAAGTGGTATTATCTGGGATCGTACTGAGAAACGTGACCAGACAAAAAGAACGACCAGTCAAATTCCGGAAGGGGCAGGTGTCAAGCAGTTGCATGATTACGTCGATGGGTTTATTGATGCCCATAACGACAATCACCCTTACAAGTTGCCGGTCTTTATCTATTACGGAACCGAGCGGGCTGTTTTTGATGTGCCCCAGAGAAAGCGCGGATTTGGTAAAGATTTTTCCCGTCTGGATTCCTATGAAGGCTCTCTGGAAAGCCGCACCAATTTTCGTCGTTTTGTTCAGTACTTTTACGTTCTGGAAGACCGGGAAGCGAAGTTGCAAAAAGATGCCCGTTCTTTTGAGGTTGAACTTCCAGAATTGAAAGCCATCCGTCGAGCTATTGACAGACTGTTGCCGGAATTCAGTAACCCCAGGGGTGTTGAGCCAGCAGGTATCCAGGTCGACTGGAATAAAAATGGAGTAACACAACAGCTCCGTATTGAACAGTTGAGTGATGGTTACAGAACCACTCTGGCCATGGTGATGGATATCGCCTCTCATATGGCTGAAGCCAATCCGGGCTTGGATGATCCTCTGGTGACCGAGGGCGTTGTTCTTATTGATGAAGTCGATTTGCATCTGCACCCAGGATGGCAGCAGACTATTTTGCTCGATTTAATGCACGCTTTCCCGAATGTGCAGTTTATTGTTTCTACCCATAGCGCCCAGGTTATTTCATCGGTTAAGCCGGAGTGCTTGCGGGTTATTGACTGGCAGGATAACAAACCCACACTTGTGCCTGTTCAGTTTTCAGAAGGTGCTGAGGCGCAACAGGTTCTGCAGGAGGTATTAGGGCTGGCATCCCCCCGGGTAGAAACACTGGATATTGTACAAACCCTGAAGCGTTATCAGCAGTTGGTAGAAGATGACCAGTGGGATTCAACAGAAGCTGTTAATCTGCGCCGTCAGTTGGATGCCTGGGGTGGCGAACATGAGCCGGAACTGAAGCGGCTGGATACGGATATTCAGATGAAGGGATGGGATCGCCAGCAACAATGAAAAGAATCGTTAAGGGGGCTGAGCCCCCGCTGCTGACGAGCTACAACACCAGAACGCCACAAAATACCTGGGAGCAATTCAGAGAGGGGCGCTCCCGCAGGCAGCAACTGAAAAGAGCATTGCGTAAAGGCCAGGGGGGCCTCTGCGCCTATTGTGAGATTGATCTCAAAGAGTCAGACGACCACGGCAATGCCGATTTTCGGGTTGAGCATTTTCACCCCAAGTCAGACCCGTCATCGGACCATAACTGGGCACTGGACTGGCAGAATCTGCTGGGTTGCTGTCATGGTGGCAACCAGAGGCGTGTTGTAGATGCTGATGAGCGCTTTACGCCACCTGACTTTTCCTGTGATGTGCCCAAAGCAGACCAGGTTCTGGATAATGTGATTTTCAACCCAATGGAGATTCCGGCATTTCCCTGTCTTTTTCTGGTGGAACGCTCCAGCGGTGAGCTTAAGAATAATAAGCCAGGTTGTGAAGCAGCGGGAATTGCAATAGATAAGGTGGATAATACCCTCCAGTAATTGCGATTGAATGCCGAGCGTTTAACCAAATTCCGCAAGCGGGTTCTGGATAAACTGAACCAGGAAATGAGACAGCAGGTAGCTGCCGGGATGTCAGTTTCTGAAGCCAGAAAGAAGCTGGCGCAAATCCATCTTCGTAAAAACTCTCATTGTAACTGGCCTGCTTTTTTCAGCTCCATTCGCGCCTACCTGGGAAAAGAAGCAGATAGCCACCTCCGGATGATAAGTTATACCGGTTAAATCGTTTGTTGCCTTCAGTAAGGTGGAAGAAAGATACTATGGCAGTCTGGTTAGTAAGAGCTGGCGCACAAGGCCAGTACGAACAGAAGTTTCTGCAGGAAAACCGTATCTATCTGACCTGGGATGATCTCAATATCTCCCTGGACAGCTTCCAGGAGCGCACTGAGCTAATTGCTCAAATGGAAAGATTGTATGGGGATAAGAAACCCAAAAGGTTGACCAACCATGCCAGTCAGATATGGCCTTTTGCCCATGCCATGAAGGAAGGGGACAGGGTGATTTTGCCTTCCAAAACACAGCCATTGATCTATGTCGGTAAGATTACATCTGGCTACCAACACCAGTCCGATGCAGATAACCCCTATTTTCACTGGCGCTCGGTAGAGTGGGAAGCCAATGGATTGCCACGATCTCATTTCTCGCAGGATTTGCTCTATAGCTTCGGTGCTTTTATGACCGTATGCCGGATAAAACGGAATAATGCGGAGCAGAGGCTTGAGAATATGGCCGCTTCTGGCTGGCAGGCTGAAACCCAGAAACAGGTCGTAAAGTCAGCAACAGTTACTGCAGTCGAAAACGATGATGACGCCAGTGATGAGCATGCCGACACTGACCTGGAGGAGCTGGGTCATAGCCAGATTATTAAGTTGATAGAAGCCAGGTTCAAAGGTCACAACCTTACCCAAATTGCACGGCCAGTATCTGAAAACAGGTGAGACACGCCCCGGAGCATCTTGAAGAGGCTGCGAGGCATAATCTTTTGAGTAATTTATGAGAGGAAATCCACATAGCCCATATGAGCCATGTGGAGGAAAGCAATGTAACTTACCGATCTTTATTGGATTGTGATAAAACCGTACCCGCTAAAGATTTTGTCTTGTCACTATATTTCTCGCTTTGCAGAACGCTAGATGCAAACTGCTCCATTTCTGAACTGGTTTGTTTGCTGGATTTAGATTGAGCCATTGCAGAACCAGCTAGCTTCTTTTGAGTTGCAGAAGACTTTGGGTCTTTGAGAACTTTGCTGGCTAACGTAGCAAGTGAGTCTGAGGTCTGTTTCTTGTTTAGTGTCATTTCGCTATTCCTGTAGTTCATGTTGTTATGCGATCGATGCAGATTGGCTGCATAGATTCAAGGAAATTAAAATTCTACAACGTCACCTTTGCCAATTTGGACGGCAGCATCGTAATTGATTGCTTCCGCATATCTGGCAGCATTGGCAACATCAATTTTTATGGTCCTAATCGCATTGTCATGAGTAACGTTGTCTGTAAATGAGCATGTCCATGCGGTTGTGAGGCTTGAAAGCTTTGACCATTTTTCATTTTTTAAATAGTCATAGAGCTTTTGACGTTTATTAACAGAGCTGACGCCACTATCCAAATCAAGTGTGAGTAATGCTTTATAGCCCATCATTTTCTCCATATGAGTTATGTTGAGTCACCTAATTTTCTAAAGTGACTTAATGTGCTTAACTAAATCGGTCAAGAAAGCACCATTTCTTGTGGCTGAATTCCTAGGTATCTAGCACTTTGTTGGAGAATTATTTCCAATAATGTGCGTATACCCAGCAGCATCAAGCTGGTGTAAGAACAAGATCAATTTTGCTCATGACTCCCTCCGCTTTTGGAGGCATGTCTAGGAAGTTGACAGGACTACAGGCAAGACAGATAATTCACTATGTTCTGTAGCGGGTATTCGCTTGCCTTTGGCATGCTTCCTACTTATGCCAAGGTTGATGAAAATTGCGTTTTCGAGACGCACCACCCGGAAAGCTCCCTTAGCAACTTTTTGCTTTGGGAGTTTTTTTTGTAAATCAGTTTCTTCTAATTAAGTCAGCATTAACTTTTTATTCTCTCTTATAAGTTCAAAGATTGTGATCAGCGATAGTTATTCGTGGATTTACACTGTTTTCTGCTTTCTTTTTGTACCTTGTAATTACTCTAACAAGCACAGATTGATATCGTCAATCAAATTTTACATTTCTTATAGTTAATATCTATCATGGCATTCTAGCAAACATGCATAAGCTTTTCTTAAGCCGGCAAAGCATAGGAAGAAAAATTACTAGTGCGGATCTGAGATTGTAGTGCGTGTCATTGCTAGCAATTATTTTTGACTCAGAGTCTCAAGGCAGTACATGCGATTCGTAAAATGCGAAGAGGCTCTTCGCACGACAATGTACTAGCGTAAATGCAGCCTTCTCTCAGTCAATAAAAATGGCTAGAGGCAGATAATGTGCGTTGAGGTGGGGAGAGCAAAAAAAGTGGACACTTTGTGGACATATTGAGGGGATACAAAAAAGCCCCAGACTATGCTGAGGCTTTTAAGTACCTGATTTCTCAGGATTTTGTTTGGTGCCGGCACCAAGAGTCGAACTCGGGACCCACTGATTACAAGCTAACCTACGATCTTATTAAATACTATTTTCCAAGTGGTTCGAACTTTATTCAATTCGTCTCAACCCTTGCCTAGCAAGCTACCCAAGAATTTTGTTTATACCTCATTTTGTCTCACTCCGTCGTTTATTTGTTTCAGAATGGGTAGGTCGATGGGTAGGTTTCAGTCTGTAGGCTAAAATATGGACCTACCCATTCAGTTGTCAAATTCCACCATGACTGATGATGAAATTGCTGAGCAGAGAACTTCTGGTCAGAGTTTTACCCGGAGTTTTCCTCTTGCCCAAAGAGGTACCGGCTCAATCTTTCTGGAGTTCCACAAAAGTGGATTGGTTTCGGTGTCTCACCGGGTACGTGACGGTGATAAAAAACGCCAGAAAAAGCTGGGTTTCCATTCTTCCTGCTTTGCTGACTTTTCACTGGAGTACCCCGATGTTGCTTTCATTACGCTGGCTCAAGCTGCAACGCTGGCGGAAAAACATTGCAAGCAAAGAGCCACTGTCGACAGTTTTGATACGGTATTCAAGTCAGAGACAGTCAATAGCCAGCGAAGAAAACGGGGCTTTGCCAGCTTTGCCCTGATGCTCAGAGGGTATGAAAATTCTCTCGAAGGTCGTCCAGCACACCACGATGTTAAGTCCGCCTTCAAGTGCCACCTGTTTGAAAAAATGCCTGATGGCGTCACTCTTCGTTATGCCAAGCTGCTGGACATGAATGCTCGCGATGTGCGTCCTGATGATATCACCCCGATCATATCCCGGGTTATGCACGTCAAGAAGAGAAAAACGATTTGCAACTCAATTATCTGTTATGTCAGCGCCGCAGCCACTTGGGCAAAAAACTACGATTCGGATGTTCGAATCAAACCAGAGGATCGCTTGCCTCAAGTGTTTGGCATTGAGTACAACTATTTTAAGGGAATGAAAAAATACAAGGAATTGACGAACAAGGGGAAGTATCAATTATCTGATCGCCAGCTCTGGCTGCTCTGGCACCAGGCTTGCCAGTGCATGGGGAAGTCCGGATACCTGGCCAGGCTGCTGATTGCCATTGGCGGGGTTCGTCAGCAACATCTGCTGGCTGTGTCCTGGGATGATGTCGATCTGGAATACCGCTTTCCTCA
>JBPCXN010000108.1:0-5949 GCA_051008495.1 Endozoicomonas sp.
AGCCGAATTGAGCAAAAATGCCAAAATTTGGTCTTCATGGCAGGAAAAGCTGGTTGAATTTTAACCGATCTATTTGATGGAGGGCCACTGAGACTGTCAGTGGCTCATTCTCGGTCAGGCTCCTAGACTTGTGTAATGAGGCGAAATTCTTACCGAAAGAGAACCAGGAGGATATTCCTGATCCTCTGGAAGATGAGGAGTTCGATAAAGTTATATCGGCTTGCGCCAGCGAGTTCCACCAGCATCTTTTCACTTTTGCGTGTTACACCGGGCTGCGCTGTGGAGAGATTGCGGCTCTGACCTGGGCAGAGGTCGATTTTGCATCAGAGACTGTTCTGGTTCGTAGGAACATAACACGTCATGGATTCAAACTGACAAAAACCTATAAGGCTCGCACTGTGGACTCATTGCCTCCTGCGCTTGAGGCACTCAAAAAGATGCGACTGCTGACAGCTCTTTTGCCTGATACAGAGATTGAGGTGTATCAGCGGGATAAAGGGATTCGCAACAAAGAAAAAGTTCGGTTCGTGTTTAACCCATTATGCTTTTGGCATTCAGGTGATAAAGCCTGGGGGACTACGAATTCTATAAGTAAACGCTCGAGGCTTATTCTGGAAAGAGCCGGTGTACGCCATCGCCGCTTTCACCAGACTCGACATACTTATGCCTGCTGGGCGCTTGCCCATGGCGGCAATGTAGCCTATGTTGCGCAGCAGCTTGGCCATAAGAACCTGAAGATGGTCATTGAGGTATATGCTAAGTGGATGCCTTCGAGGTCACGCAGTGAAGCCGGGCGAATCTGGCAGTCCATGATTGACAACGATTCGTCGTCTATTGGTTACGAAGAAGACAAACAATGAAGCAACCGCCCCAAAACCGCCCCAAGGGATTTCATGGATACACTAACTCTCTGTTTTCCTAAGGGGAAGTGGCAGGGGGTCGCATTTATGCGGATAAACATATCGGGGGCGACCCTGTATAATTTGTCAGTTACAATCCCCCCCTTCCCTGTATTCTGTGTTTTGCACGTGGAATCAGTACTTTCATCCCCAGGGGGAAAGAGAATGCTGTTCCTGTACCCGGCTGCTTTGTTTGGCGGATTTTGGCCGACAGCGGGTATGAGGGGCCATCGTTATAATGAATTCAGGGCGAGCCTGGCTGCTGGACAATCTGGTTTCAGCACCGGTCAGGAAATAGCTTTATGCCGGGTTGTTACTGGCCCAGGCAAGGTGTAGTCAATAATGAGAGTTATCAGTTTCAATTGCGAAGGCATTAATAACGCGCGAGAAAAAGGCCTGTTCGATTGGCTCATGGAGCAGGATGCCGATGTCATCTGTCTGCAGGACATCCGGGAGGATGAATATGCGATGGAAGAAGACCGGTTCCAGCTTGATGGCTACTTCTGCTATGCCTACGGCGGTTACAACAGGACGGATCGCGGCGGTGTCGCCATTTATACACGGCAGGCTCCGAAAGCTATCATTAGCGGTCTGGGCTTCCCGGAAGCGGACGAAACCGGTCGCTACCTGCAGGCGGACTTTGACAAGATCAGCATTGCCAGCCTCTACGTTCCTGAAGGTCATGACGATAACAGCCAGAACTTCAAATACCGATTCCTGGACAACTATTCCCACCACCTGAACAAGCAGCGCCGGAAGCGCCGTGAGTTCATTATGTCGGGTACCTGGAATATCGCTCACCGCAAGATCGACGTGGCCAACTGGCGCGATGCCGAAGAAGTGTCTGGTTTCCAAGCTGCCGAGCGTGGCTGGATGGAAGGCCTCCTCGGTGACATGGGCTTCTTTGATGCCTACCGTGAGGTAGACCGTGAGTCCGGTAAGTACAGCTGGTGGCAGGACGAGTTCCTGCGTCATGACAACCTGGGTATGCGCATCGATTACCAGGTCATTACTGCAGGTATGCGACACAGGGTTCTTAATGGCGGCATCTACAAGAACCAGGCGTTCTCCACTCACGGTCCTGTAATCATTGATTACGACTGGGAACTGAGCATCTGACCATTGAGTAGGTCGGATTAGCCGAAGGCGTAATCCGACACCTGATTTACCTGATGGTATTGTCGGATTACGGCTCCTGGAACCTAATCCGACCTACGCGGAAACGTAATAAGACAGGGTATTATTCGGCCAGAACCTGCTTCTGAAGCGTAACCAGCTCCTCGATGCCGGATTTGGCCAGGGCCAGCATGGCGGTCATTTCATTCTGACTGAAAGGCGCCGCTTCGGCAGTGCCCTGGATTTCAATGAAGCCGCCTTCTTCGGTCATTACGACATTCATGTCGGTTCCGGCGTTGGAGTCTTCCGGGTAATCCAGGTCCAGTACCGGACTGCCCTTGTACATGCCGACAGAAACAGAGGCAATCAGTTGCAGGAAAGGATCGGTCTTGATCATTTTCTTGCGCTGCATGTAACGGATGGCGTCGACCAGTGCGACACAGGCGCCAGTGATAGATGCAGTACGGGTGCCGCCATCAGCCTGGATGACATCACAGTCGATGGTGATGGAGTTCTCACCCAGCTTCTTAAGGTCTACAGCAGCACGAAGTGAGCGACCAATAAGGCGCTGGATTTCCAGCGTGCGGCCACCCTGCTTGCCACGGGAAGCTTCACGACCCATTCTGTCTGTTGTGGATCGGGGCAGCATGCCGTATTCAGCGGTCACCCAACCCTGGCCTGTGCCTTTGAGAAAACGGGGGACGCCCCTCTCAACGGAGGCTGTGCAAATGACTTTGGTATTGCCGAACTCAACCAGCACTGAACCTTCAGCATGCATGGTGTATTCACGGGTGATTTTGACTTCGCGCAGCTGATCCGCTGTTCTTCCGCTTGGGCGCATGGTCTTACCTATAACCGCAGAAAGGAAAAGCGCGATTATAACCTGCCTTTGGCATAAGACCACTGAGTAACAGGTCTGAATGCGGTCAGGGCGTATTCAGGTATCTTTCAGGGCAGAATAACGGTCTGATTCAAGCTGCTTTCAGCTCGACATCACTTTATATGTAGATAAACTGCTAGAATCCGTCCTTTTTTCGGCGTCTGACTTCCGAAGAGCTTTCAAAGAGAATAGAAGAGTTTCATATGACTTCCAGCATGACTGCATTTGCCAGGGTCCAGGTCCAGGAAGACTGGGGCAGCCTGGTATGGGAAATCCGATCCGTTAATCATCGCTACCTGGAACCGCATTTCCGGTTGTCTGAATTGATGCGTGAGATTGAACCTGGCCTGAGGGAAGTGTTGCGAAAACAGCTGAACCGGGGAAAAGTCGAGTGCAGCCTGAGGCTGCAGCTGGCGGAGGGTGAAAAGAGCCTGAGTCTCAACCGCCCGGCTCTCGAAGAGCTGCAAAGCGCCGTTAATGAAGTGGAAACCTTCTTTATCAATGCCTCGGGTGTTGATCCGCTGGAAGTGCTGAGATGGCCCGGGATCATGGAGAATGAAGAAGCGGACATGGCTCCCCTTCACGGCGCCGCCCTGAAAGCTTTTGAGCAGGCGGTGATGCAGCTGAAAGATATGCGTCAGCGTGAAGGTAATGGACTCCAGCAGTTTGTGATCGCCCGCCTGGAAGGTATCAGCAAAGAAGTCGAAACCATTCGTGTCGTGTTACCGGAACTGCTGGAAGGTCAGAGACAGAAAATTCTCGACCGCCTGCAAGAAGTGAAAGCCGATATGGATCCGGACCGGCTGGAGCAGGAGATGGTGCTGCTGGCGCAGAAAATGGATGTGGACGAAGAACTGGATCGACTGGATACCCATGTGGTCGAAGTGAAGAGAGCACTGGGCAAAAAAGGCGCTGTCGGACGTCGTCTGGACTTCCTGATGCAGGAACTGAACCGGGAGGCGAACACCCTGTCGTCCAAGTCTGTAAACGCAGGTCTGACCCAGAGTGCGGTCAACCTGAAAGTGCTCATCGAGCAGATGCGTGAACAGATCCAGAATATTGAGTGAGCCTCCTTGATTGTTTCATGAATTTTCTGACTTCCTGGAAAGCCCTTATATCAAGGGCTTTTATCTTATTCAGACTGGTATTTTATTTCCTAATCGTTTGTTTCTTATAGAACTACCTCACCAAAGTGGTGGCATTAATGGTGGCATAGTCTGGATTTAGCCTACTCTTAGCCCATATATGTGTCACCACTTTGGAGCTGTGTTGTGATAAAAGATAGCCAGATCAGGCGACTGGTAAGGGAGAAGCAGGTAGGAAAGCACCCGGTAGGACAAAATTTGTACTTGCGGATTTCAAAGCAGCTGAAACCCTCTTGGCTGGTTCGTTATACCGTGAAAGGTTCGTCTCGAAGAAAAGAGCATACCATTGGCGCTTACCCGGCAGTTTCCCTGGCGGATGCGTTTGTGAGAGCGACAGAGGTGAAAGAGCAGGCGAAGATGGGAGTAGACCTTGTTTTAGAGGAGAAACAAGGCGAGTTTGATGTCAAAACAATGAACGACCTCTTTGAGGTTTGGTTGGAGTTTAAGAAAAAGAATATCAAATCCTGGCATCTACAGGCGGGACGCTATCGGCGGGAAATCAAATTGTCGATTGGACAGTATCCACCCGAAAATGTGAAAGCAGTTCAGATTCGGGAGGTTCTTGAACGGATATACAAGAGCGGTCGACCGGCGGTAGCGAATGATGTCTTGTCTGACCTCAAAGGTATGTTCAGCTATGGGCAGAAACTTCAAATGATGCAGGTGAATCCTACTGAACATTTCACGGTGTCGGATGCGGGAGGGATAGAAGAAGGTAGGGAAAGATATCTTACGGCAGAAGAGGTTAAGCTGGTATTTGAGGCCATGCGGGCAACAAGTATGATGTCGCGAGACAATTACTTGTCCTGTGCATTGCTTTTAGTACTTGCCGTAAGAAAAATGGAACTCTTTGGAGCCCGTTTCAGGGAATTTGACTTTAAGGAAGCCATCTGGCGTTTTCCAAGCGAGAGAATAACGAGTAAAACCAAGCGCCCTCCTCTGCGCATTCCATTGGAATCAGAGGTTATAGAGTGGTTAACCGAATTGAAATACCGTTCTTGTGGAAGTGAGTTTGTGTTTCCTAATAGAAGACCAAGGTCAAGTAAGCGCTTTGATCATGTCAGCCCTGACACCTTGAACACAGCAATAGACAAAATGTTTAAGCTCGGCTTATTTCCTCAGGGTCTTGAACGTTTTACAGTTCATGATTTGAGGAGAAGTGCGAGAACACTCATGTCAGACTTGGGCATCTTTCCCTGGGTTGCTGAGAGTTGTCTTGGTCATAAAATCAGAGGTGTTGAAGGTATTTATAATAAAGATGAGTTTTATACCGAGAGGCGTAAGGCGCAACGCCAACTGTTGGACAAGGTTGCGCCATTGATTAATGCCACTGGTTAGTAGCCAACGTTGGCTTTCAAAGAGATGAAGAAGTTTTCAATGTCTTCTCTGCTGAAAAGGGAGCCACCTGTAGGGAACCGAATCGGTTTGGGAAAATCGCCACTACGTCGCAAACGCCAGATAGTAGTGCGGCTGATTCCATACTCCTCAATGATGTCGGATTGGGTCATCATTTTCTTTTGCTGACTGTCCATCGGTGGTACCTCATAAGAGTAATGAGTGAGAGGTTAGTCTCTGGGGCTTGAGGGGACTGTGTTCAGTGCGGGATGTGTAATTTGTCCTGCAATATCTTCCAGGAAACTGTTACTCCATGGCTGGGTTGAAATATGGGTGTCAGAGAATAACGGTTCGTTGAGCCAGCCTTCCGCAAAGGCTACGTCAATCATGCGGTCAATTAATTCCGTGAACGAGCTGCCGCCCTGCCTGAGCAACACAATATTGTCCGGCGGCTGCATCAGATACAGAGCGGGATACGCATGAATGTTGAGCCTGGGGTGCGGGTTTCTTTCGATCCGGCTGTCGGGCAGGCTCGGAATCAGCTCGCCATCGGTGGACACCGGGATCAGCTCAA
>JBPCXN010000109.1:0-5106 GCA_051008495.1 Endozoicomonas sp.
CTCTCAAGGTGATTATGTTAACCTTTAGAGTTTCCTCTGAGCTGCTCTTTAAAAACGAAGCGCTGAAACCGCTGCATGAATCGTTTTTTCTATTCCACACTGCTCTATCTGGCAACGCCCTTCGTTCTGCTGCGACTCGCCCTGCGAGCCCGGAAAGCCCCGGCATACGGTCTGCGCTGGCGCGAAAGGTTTGGTTTTTTCCCAGCCATCGCCAATGACAAGCCGGTTATCTGGGTTCACTCGGTTTCCGTGGGTGAAACCATCGCCAGTGCACCACTGGTTCGGGAACTGCTGACACGTTATCCAGACTATCGTGTCATGATCACAACCATGACACCCACCGGTTCCGACCGGGTCAAAGATCTGCATAAGGCGTTCCTTGGAGACAGGGTTCAGCATGTTTACTGCCCTTATGACCTGCCAGACGCCCAGAAGCGCTTTCTGGACAGGGTTAACCCTGCCATGGCCCTGATCGTCGACACCGAACTCTGGCCCAACACCATTGCCGCCTGCAGGAAGCGGAATATCCCGGTAGTGATTGTTAACGCACGTCTGTCAGAGCGCTCAGCCAGAGGCTACGCAAAGTTTAGAAAACTTACTCACGCTATGCTGAATAACCTGTCGGCTGTCGCCTGTCAGAATGAAGACGACGGCCAACGTTTTGTCGATCTTGGCCTGCCCCGTGATTGTCTCAAGGTCACTGGTAGCGTGAAGTTTGACCTAACTGTCGAGCAGGAAACTGTCGATCAGGGCCTGGCTCTTAGAAAGCGCTGGGAGGCTGGACTGGGTAATCCCTCCAAAGTTTTAATTGCCGCCAGCACCCATGAAGGTGAAGATCAGCAGATCCTCGACAGTTTTAAACAACTGCTGCCCAACCATGATGACTTGCTACTTGTTCTTGTCCCCCGCCATCCAGAACGATTCAATGATGTTCATAAGCTGGTCAACGACAACGGTCTCGAAGTGATAAGACTCAGCGAGGAGACCAGCCCCACCCCTGCAACAAGAGTGGTTCTTGGCGACACCATGGGCGAAATGATGAAGCTGTTTGCCGCCTCGGATATCGCTTTTGTCGGCGGTTCGTTGATAGCTACCGGAGGGCACAACATGCTGGAACCGGCTGCTCTTGGCCTGCCGGTTCTTTCTGGCCCCCATGTTTTCAACTTCCTTGATATCAGTGAACAGCTTGAGGGGAGCGGAGGCATGAGGATTGCCGGGGATTCTGAAAAACTTGCCGATGAAGTGCAGAGGCTATTGGACGACAGTGACCATTACCGGGCGATGAGCCAGAAAGCCATGGATTTTGTTAATCGTAACCGGGGGGCACTGCAGAAAACCCTGAGAGTTATCTCAGGGCTTCTCACCTGACTCCGTAAAAATGTATTACTGCAAGCTGACGAGCTCCACGATTTGCTTGTCTGACAGCTCGGTAATCCATTGCTCACCGCTGGCCACGGTCAGATTCGCCAGCTCCTTCTTGCCCTGGATCATGGCGTCAATCTTCTCTTCCATGGTGTTCTCCGTGATCAGGCGGTGTACCTGCACGTTCTTGTCCTGCCCAATCCGGTAGGCGCGATCTGTCGCCTGGGCTTCCACGGCCGGATTCCACCAGAGATCGTAATGGATCACCTGGCTGGCAGCGGTCAGATTCAGGCCGGTGCCACCGGCTTTAAGGGACAGAATCATGGCCCGGGTATGCCGGTCATTCTGAAAAGCTTCTACCATCTCATCCCTCTTCCTCCGGGACAACCCACCATGGAGAAAAGGCGCCGTCATGCCCAGTTCATCCTGCAGACTTTTTGCCAGCAGCTCACCCATCCCGGTGTACTGAGTGAATATCAGGGCTTTCTCTCCAGCCTCATCGGCTTCACGCATGATCTCCAGGAAAGTCGCCAGCTTGCCAGAGTCTTCCACTTTCGCTCTTTCATGATGAAGAAACTGCGCTGGTGAGTTGCAAATTTGCTTGAGGGCGTTCAGCAGCTTGAAGATGAGACCTTTGCGCTCAATCCCTTCATCACTGGCGGCAAGATCCGACATGATACTGTCGACGCTGCTCTGGTACAGAGACGCCTGCTTCTTACTCAGGGCGCAGTAACGATCCGCTTCCAGCTTGTCGGGCAGATCGCTGATGATGCTCTTGTCGGTCTTGAGCCGACGGAGAATAAACGGCGCAGTGACTTTCCGGAAATTATCCAGGCAACGTTGATCGCGCTCATTCTCAATAGGCGATGCGTACTCTTCCTGGAAACGCTTCTGTGTGCCGAGGTAGCTTTTGTTGGTGAAATCAAACAGGCTCCAGTATTCCCGCAGACGGTTTTCCACCGGTGTACCACTCATACCGACACGGATATCCGCCTTCAGCTGTTTCACGGCTTTGGTCTGCTGGCTTGTCGGGTTCTTGATGTTCTGGGCTTCATCAATCACCAGTGTTTTCCAGGACTGACTGGCCAGTGCCTTCTGGTCAGAACGGGCCAGCCCGTAGCTGGTCAGCACTGCGTCATGCGCGTCCAGATCGAGAACCCTGCCGCTGCCATGATAGATCTGCGCACTGAGTGTCGGCGCAAACCGTTCAATTTCCTTACGCCAGTTTGTCAGCAGGGAGGTAGGCACGATCACCAGAGCTTTTTGATTGTCCAGCTGGCCAGTTTCCTTCAGATGCAGTAACAGTGCGATCACCTGCAGGGTTTTTCCCAGTCCCATATCGTCGGCAATCAGAGAGCCGAAGCCCGTACGGGCGTTTTGAGCCAGCCATTCAAACCCTCGCTGCTGATAGGGTCTTAACTCGGCATTCAGCCCTTTCGGCAGCGGTGTTGGATCAGCCTTCAGCAGTTGTTCAAACAGCGATCTGGCGTCGTCTTCCAGGTCCACCTGGGCACCATCAAGCTCACCGGACAGACCCGCTTTCAGCAGCTGAATCCGACTCAGGGACTCTGGCAGGTCATCAAGCCTTTTGATCAGTTTTTGCAGCCTGTCATCATCAAGCATCACGTACTGATCCATTAACTGCACCAGACCGGAAGCTTCTGCCACCAGCTGCCTGAATTCAGTGGCGGATACACGACGATCACCTACGGCAACCTGCCAATTGAAACTGAGAAGTTGATCAAGATTCAGATAACCTGGGGTATTGTCTGAGGAACTGCTGGACAGGGACAGGCTCAGCTGGGGATAGGCCAGATCACGCAGGTTCTTGGGCAGGATGACCCGAATGCCGAGCATTCTCAATGCCGGCAGTATCTGGCGGAACACCGGAGTAAAATCGTTTAGACTGTAGACCAGCTCACTGTCATCGCTGTCGCTGAAGAGCCTTTCGGCTTCAGGGAAATAGTCGGCCAGCATGGCCAGGTCCGCCAGCACACTGGCCCTGGCATCAGTCAGGCCGGGACGGTCAAGGAACCTGTGCAGGGGTTCCATGCTGCCATCCATCTCGACCAGAATCCCAACCCCCAGCAAATCACCACTGCCATCCTCCTCAACCCATTCCTCCACTATCAGGTGCAGGCAGTGTGGGCGTTCCCCGAGGTACAGCCTGGTGAGCCAGTGCTTTATGACCTTCGGGTACTCCAGGGTTTCAAACTGATCAAAACGGCAGGGAACACCACCGGCAAAAAGCTGGCACATGTCGTCGGTTACCAGAGCGGCTGGCGCTCTGAGCAAAGCCTTTCCGGTAAAATAACTGACCAGTACATGCAAAGCCGCATCCACCTGGTTTTTTCCTTCAGCAGTGTACCGTATGGGTTTACGTTTTCGTTTGGGAGTGTGCTCCAGAACCACCAGGTCAGGGGGGCAGACTTTATACAGCGGTTCCAGCAACGCTTTGACAGGCTCACTTAACAACGCAGGCCGCCATTGAACCAGGGTTCTGTCATTTTCAGTGTTATAGACAGCGGGAATGTAAGCTTGCTGTGACACCAGTTTCAATGCCAGCCGGTAAAGCTGATGCCAGTATCGAACCTGAAAGCCAAGGCGGTCGAATTGCCCTTCACCGATGCTGGCCAGCTGCTCCAGAAAAGCATCCAACCGATCGAGGCCTGAGACAAGCCCATTGCCTGCTGACTGTTCAGAACGAAGAAAATTCCCGGTTTCATCGACCACCAGGGTTAAACGATCGATAGCCTCAAGATCCGCCACCGGCTGCACAGCTTCCCGATCCCAGCCCACTGCCTCTTTGGCCGAACGCCGGTAGAGACCGGACAGCATCCCGCGGAAATCTTTGGGATGAAACAGGGGTTTTTCCGACAGGATACTGAATATCCTGTCACCCAGTGGCGGAATTGTGCTCAGGTCTGCATCAGGCAACCGATGATCAGTTGACTCACTGTTGCCGACGGAAGCTTTATCAGTCCATCCGGCCAGGACCTGGACAGGCACACCCCTGTTCTGAAGCTCAACGCCGGTTTGCTCCTGAATTTCTTCGGCCAGGTCCATGCCATGCAACTGAAAGATCACAAAGGGGTTTTTGTCGATCTCGTTGGCAATCAGATAGATGACAGCGGCAATGTGTTTGCAGGGCATGGCCCAGTCAGGGCAGGAGCAACTGGCCCGCATATCATCCCAGCTGTGGGGAAACAAACGGATATTGTGCTCTTCCATCAAATCCAGAACCTGCGGCGGCAACTGCCTGTTCAACAGTCGCGCCAGCACAGATGGATTCTGGTGCACGGCCTTCAGGACCGTCCGGCACTGGTCTGCAGAAAACAGCGGCAGGCTGACTTTTACCCGGTATGGAGCTCTCTGCCTGCCCTGCACCTTGGCGCTGACGCAGTGAATATCTACGTCGATAGTTCTGACCGAGCCGTTACCGGCATAGCGCCGCCCCCTTGGCAGACGATTGCTATAGTCTATGCCATTGAATGCAGCAAGCCACTGCTCTCCCCACCAAGTCTGCCCGTACACTGCAGCCACTATGAAAAACTCCTGCGCAACTGAATACTCAATTCTATCGCATATAAAAAAAACGGCTCGTAATCTTGAAAGGTACGAGCCGTTTTTATACCAGAAAATGTCAGGCCATCAGCTGGCGCGGCACTCTTCTGGAATGGACATTTCCTCAGAAGAGATAATCCACTGGTTCAGGTCTCCAAGATCCTGTGGACTCAGGATACC
>JBPCXN010000110.1:0-4760 GCA_051008495.1 Endozoicomonas sp.
ACAAGCAGCAGTAATGCAGAGGTTAATTCTTTTGATCGCGGGATTTGCCCTTCTTCCCGGCTCTTTTCAATACGTCGGGCACTGGGCTGTTCGGTTTTTTCCTGATCGGACTCACTCATGACATGCCTCCTGTATCACGTTCATGGCACATGGTTCATGCTCCGGAGAAGCTGCGAAGCAGGCCGAGAGTGATTTCCGTCATCTGCAGGAATACGTCTGGCAGACTCGATAGCACCAGCATCAATGTGAACATCCCGAACAGCATGGTCATGGGAAAACCCAGGGCGAAGATGTTCAATTGGGAGGCTGCACGGCTCATGACGCCAAAACAGAGATTGACCAGTAGCATGCTGAAAACGGCAGGTATGGCCACCAGTAAGGCGCCGCTGAACAGCCAGCCACCTAGCAGTGCGACATCCAGAAAGTCATTGCTGTTCAGGCCCAGGCCAATCGGCATGCTGTGAAAGCTTTCCGCCAGGACACGGATGACGACCAGGTGCCCGTCGATGCTGAGGAACAGAAGGGCGACCAGGGTTTCCAGCCATTTGCCCAACAATGGTATGCCAGGCCCGTTGGAAGGGTCATTCATAACCGCCATGGAAAGACCCATCTGCATGGACATGATGCGTCCGGCCAGGGTGAAAACCGTGAACAGCAGCTGGATAATCATGCCGAATGTCAGTCCGATCAGGACCTGCTCTATCGTCAGCAAGATGGCCTGGGGGGAAAGCGGGTTAACCGGTTCAATGGGGGGTAATTGTTCGGACACCAGAACCGCCAGTGCGCAGACCAGCGCCAGCCTGGTATGGCGGGGAACGCCTCTGCCACCAAAGATGGGCATGAGCCAGAGTGCCGCTGCGCAGCGGAACAGGGGCCAGATAAACTGTCCCAGCCAGGCTGTGATTTCGGCACTGGTTAACATGATCAGCCTATCAGTGCCGGAATGTTCAGAAAGATATCATTCGCCAAGTCCATGATTTTCTGGAGAATCCACGGGCCTGCGAAAGTGATGGTCAGCAGGATAGTCAGAAGGCGGGGCAGGAAACTCATGGTTTGCTCATTGATCTGTGTTGCAGCCTGAAAGACGGCAACGACGAGGCCCACCATCAGGCTGGGACCTATGATGACCATAACCAGGGTGACGATCAGTAATTGTGCCTGGCGAAACAGTTCCAGGGCCATCTCCGGCGTCATCTTGTTACTCCGTTTTTACCTGTGCCTGAGTCCGTACGACATGCGACGAATTTAACTTTACCGTTCAGCATGGGGATCAGAAGCTAGCCGCCAGTGTGCCAATAATCAGGGTCCAGCCATCGATAAGAACAAACAGCATGATCTTAAAGGGCAGGGAGACCACTAACGGTGACAGCATCATCATACCCATGGCCATCAGAACACTGGCGACCACCAGATCGATGACCAGGAACGGGATGAACAGCATGAAACCGATCTGGAAAGCGGTTTTCAGCTCGCTGATGACAAACGCCGGCACCAGGACACTCATGGGGACTTCACTGATATCTGTAGAGGCACTTGTTTCGGCAATATCCGACATCTGTTCAAGGGCGGAGGCGTGAGTCTGTTCCATCATGAACTGGCGAAAGGGTACGCTGGCTGTGCTGACGGCTTCCTGAAAGGTGATTTCTTCAGACATCCAGGGCTCTACGGCCTCTTTCCAGGCACTGTCAAAAACGGGTTGCATGATGAACAGTGTCAGGAACAGCGACAGTCCAACAATGACCGGATTAGGCGGCGACTGTTGCAGGCCTATGGCCTGGCGCAGGATAGACAGGACGATGACTACTCTAGTGAAGCTGGTCAGTACCAGCAGCAGCGCCGGAAGAAAAGACATGGCGCTGAGCAGTAGCAAAATCTGCAGGGTGGTGCTGTACTGCTGACCGTCACTGGCGTCAGTCACTGACAGCAGTGGAATGTCAGGAGCGGCCAGAGCTGCTGGGGCAACAAGGGAAACGGCCAGTACCAGTAAAAACAGCACTACAGGCTGCCTGCGCCAGCGTTCAGCCAGAAATCGGCTGGTGGAAGTCATTAACGGCGTTATTTTATCGAGCATATCAAGCGTTTTTCAGTTGAAGAGTCGGTGATGAAAAGTGCTTAATCGCCCTTAACGGTTTTTATCAGGCTGTCGCTGCAGGTATTGCTGGGCCCAGTGCCAGGCGTTCTGGGCGCTATCGCCTGTTTCAACCTGATCTTCCGGGATTTCGTCAAGCCGGTTTATGCCATTGGCGGTAACGCCGAGAAGCAGATACTTGTTACCGCTTCGAACCAGACACAGTTTTTCCTGACGCCCCAGAGGCAGTGTCTCTAGCAGCGTCATGTTATGTTGCCCGGAGGCATGCAGCTGCTGGCTTTTTCGCAGTAACCAGGCCATCGCCAGAATGATGGCAATCACCAGTAGCAGCATCATTGATGACTTGATCAAGCTGCTGGTTAATGACCCGGTCAGGTCATCCCTGGCCAACAGGGATGAGGGTGCAGCCAGCAGCGAGGCAGTCATAATGACTCTGGATGTCATGGTCAGAGCAGGTTGCCAACGCGATCAGTGCCGCCGACCACATCAAGAATGCGAATGCCGTACTTGCCCTGGGATTCCACTACTTCGCCATGGGCGATCAGTGTGCCATTGACTTTTACATCCAGGGGCTCGCCGGCCTTGCGGTTGAGTTCAATGACGGAGCCCTGCGCCAGTGCCAGTACCTGCTCGACGGTCTGCTGGGTTCTGCCGACTTCCAGTGACAGTTCGACAGGGATATCCAGGATCATGCTGAGATCAGGGCTTTTCTGGGATTCCTGCTCTGTTGATTCTGCCGGAATGGTGTCTGCTTTCACGTCTTCTGACGCAGTTTCTGTGCTCGTGTTGTTCTGAACGCTGTCGTTACTGCTCATTTTATCCTCGAGGTGTTAATGGTTCGCCGGCAGTTCTGGCTTATTCGGTCGGGCTTGTCTGGCGTTGTGCCCTGGGAGTGCGACGACTGTGCGCATCCTTTCTGTTTTCGGCCCTGTTACGACGGGCGGCTCTTCTCTGACGTGGATCTTCAGCGGCTTCTCCGGACTCCTCAGATGAAGTCTCAAGTTCAGATTCAGCTTCAACTGGTTCCAGGCTGGCTTTTATGTTCGTGTTTGCCTTGTTGTCAGACTGACCGTTGCTGATCTGCAGCATCAGTCGATTATCGCTGGTCACCACCTGAGCCTGGCAGAAGGGCTGCTCACTGATAAAGACATCAGCATCCATTGGCTGGTGCAGAGGCAGAATATCTCCGGGTCTCAGGTTCAGAGCTTTGCGCAGAGTGGTTTGCTGGCGTCCCAGTATCGCTGTCAGGGGGAGCGGAACTTCCTGCATGCGATGTTTCAGCTTGTTCAGTGTCTCTTTGCGTTCTATCGGCTGCTCTGAATTGACGATGTGGGTCAGTGTCGATGCAGGAAAAAGCAATTGTATTGATCCTGATGTGTCACCAGCCTCGATGATGAAGAAGATGCAAACAACGAAACCAATTTCGGACTGATGGTTTCTTTCCGCTTCGGCACTCTGGACATCGGTTGTAGTGCCTAGCTTTATGGGCGATGCTGAGCTGATCGATTCTTCAAAACAGTTAAAAAGTTCTCGCGACAGTTTATCTAGAAAACGTTCTTCAACGCTGGATACTGATTCGTCACTGGCTCTTTCTCTAGAGACATTGATTCCAGTCCCACCACAGAGGATATCCAGACAGACGTCGGTTATTTCTTTTTGGACAGCAACGGCCGCCAAAGAGTGTGAGTCATCATTGACAATGAACCATTGCCTGAAAAAATTTATATCTGTTTGCGCATTCATTGCGATCTGCTCGATCTCAAGGTGAGTCGTTACGCTGATTTCACTCTGAAGTAACTGTGCAAGACGGGCCTGGTATTTCTGTCCGCACTTTTCAGTAATTTTGGTAAGGAAAGTGCTGAGACTATGAACCAGGTTGCCAGCCAGGAAAAGGTTGAATGGCTGAGTATGGGCTTCTTCTTGATTCACTGTGCTGGGTTAAACCATGTTCAAACAAAATATCGCTGGATTATAGTCGTCTGAATGATGTGTTCTGTATACGTATTATCCCATTTTTGTGGATGTTTTTTTATGCTGAATCGGTGAATGATTTTCTTTTAAGTGGTAATGCTTCAAAGATTGATTTATATCAAGGAAGTGGGTGTTGATGTGTTGATTTTGGTAGTTTTGCGACTGCATATTCAGTCGAAAATTGTGGATGTTACACCTCGATAAACTAGGAGCCTGTCGGACTTGAGCTTTCGAGTATGCTCTTCATGGTAAGAGTCAGTACAGCGAGTCAGTTTTTTCGTTGGATTCGTGCGAATAGTTGACCTATTTAAGCAAATTCAACGGAGCTGTCTAGAACGCTCAAGGCTGCGGCCGCTCTTTCTGAATTTCAGGCCGAAATTGCCTTAAGTCCGACAGGCTCCTAGAGCTGTGGTCACTGCCCGGTAAAGTGCCGGTAAGGTTTTGCTGGGCGCGCGCTTGCAGCAATAGTGGTTGGTACTATGACGGATGAGCAAAAGCGCTAATTAATGGCGGATATAACGTAATTCAAATGCATTGTATCTGTCGTATTATTTACGCGAATTGTCCTTTGTGACCGGGGTTGTTCGCTCCTGTTTTATTGGTTAGTTATTCAGTTTTTTGACCTGTTGTTCCGGCTTTGATTTAAGTCGGGCTGGCAGGAAGAGTCAGGTGTTGGGTTTGGCGATAAAATGGGTGATTA
>JBPCXN010000111.1:0-9997 GCA_051008495.1 Endozoicomonas sp.
AGCGGCTTTTCACATGCTCAGGCAAAGGGGCGGAAACCCCACCTTGCGGGGTAGTGTAGTACTCTCGCCTGTAACGGGTAGTGACAAAGCGTAAGTCCAGCTCGGTGTGAAAAAAGTCGATATAGCACTTAAAGCGCCAGTTCTCACCAGGTTCAGCGATTGAACAGACTTCTTCCCGGTCAACCGTGATGGGTGGTGCAGCGGTTTCACCCGCCTCTTGGGATCGTGGCCGTTTACTTTTCGGTGGAGGGCTGCCGTCACTTTTACCGGCACTCTGGCCAGGGCCTTCGGTATTAGATGGGTTGTCTTCCTGATCATCACCCTTGTCCGGTACATTAGCCCTGAGCTTGGGTTTGCTCTTGTGCTTCTTCAGGTGGCGAATTTCTGCCCGAAGTTGTTCGTTCTCTTCGACCAGCTGTTCGATCTGAACGCGCTGCCTCTCGACAGTGTCGAGAAGGTTTTTGACAAACGAACGTAACTGTTCACTGTCTGTACTGGCGAATATTGAGTCAGGAAGGTGCATAGGATGAGAATATACAGAAGGTCAGGTTAACTTTCTTTGACCTGTAGGGGTTGATTTGCCAGTCAATTTTGAGCAGTTACTCACCATCTTCACCCGCTCCATGGGTTTGACTGCTTTTTCACCGCCGCTGAGGGCTCTCTTGCGCTCGGTCTCGGTTAAAGAGCCGGTCAGCTCAACGCCTTCTTCGCATTCCAACACTTCAAACCCCTTCTTTTCAAACCAAAGGGGACGCAGTAGCTTTAATTCCTGATACAGCAACCAGGCGACTTTACGTTCGCTCGAAACAAACATCGCCTTGCCCTTCACCGTAGAACCTTCGGCAAGTCGGTTTTCATAGTGCTGCACAAAGTCCCTGGCCAGTGCGCGAATCCGGTCCGGGTCACCCAGAATGCTGCCCATGCTGGCAGACGCTTTCTTGCTCTCCTCAATCTGATATTCGTTGGTGCCTACGTCGGCGCAGTCCTGATAGTACTGTTCGATCTCGGTCAGCTTGCTGTTATCCAGCACTACTTTGGCAGCTCGCCCTTCATAGACAATACGAACGGTGATCTCATCATTCACCGATTCCGACATGGTGTAGCTGTCCACCACTTGCCCGAACACATCCAGGGTGGCGTCGATAGGCGTGCCGGTAAAGCCAACGTAAGTGGCATTGGGCAACGACTTATGCAGATAGTGAGCAAAGCCGAAGGTCTTCTTCACACCGTCTTCGGTAATGGTGACCTTCTGATCCAGGTTGATCTGGCTGCGGTGGGCTTCGTCAGAAATACAGATCACATTGGTGCGATCCGTCAGCAGCCCGGAGCCTTCAGTGAACTTGTGAATGGTGGTCAGGAACACCCCGCCACTGTTGCGGCCCTTCAACAGCTCCTGTAAATGATCCCGGCTTTCTACCGTTTCCACAGTCTGGTCGCCAATATAAGTTTTGGCATTGGTGAACTGCTTGGAAAGCTGGTCATCCAGGTCAGTGCGGTCGGTAATCAATACAATAGTGGGGCTTTCAAAGTCGAGGCTTTTCATCAGCCTGCGCACCAGAAACTGCATGGTAAAACTCTTGCCGCAGCCGGTGGCGCCAAAATAGGTACCGCCTTTACCGTCGCCTTCCGGCTTCCGGCTTCCGGCTTCCGGCTTCCTGTGCTCAAGAATATGCTCGTACAGCTTGTTCACCGCATAAAATTGCGGATAGCGGCAAACGATTTTCTCTTCCTTGTTGGACTTATCCGGAAAGAAAATAAAATCCCGCATCACTCGCCGTAAGCGGTGCTTGTCAAATAATCCGCTGAGCATGGTATATAGCGAATCAATTCCGCTCCTTTCCTGCTCCACCGACTCATCGCCGGTCACCTTGCGCCAGGCATAGAAGAACTCATAGGGGGCAAACAGGCTGCCCATTTTATTGTTCACGCCATCGCTGATAATGCACAGGGCGTTATAGACAAACAGCTGCGGAATATCCCGGCGGTAGCGAACAGTTAACTGCTTGAAAGCATCGTGGATGGTGGCCTCGTCTTCACGGATGGCGCTTTTAAACTCAAACACCACCAGGGGCAGACCATTGATATAGAGAATCCCGTCCGGAATCCGCTTCTCTTCCCGGCCTTCAATCTCCAGTTGGGTAACCAGCTTGTAGATATTTCTGTCTACCTGATAAACAGAGCTGGTCTCTGCCACCATAGGGAGTTCAGCATCCTGGCTTACAACTGATGTCGCTGGGGGAAAGTCGAGCAGGTGGATATACAAGTCTTTGAGCGTGTGATCTTCACGCTTCAGCAAGAAGCCATCGGACAACCATTTGCAGAACTCTTTGTTGCTGTCGTACAGATCACTGGCAGGCAGCATCTCCAGCTGGCGGATTACCGACTCTATCTCTGCTTCGGTAATGCCATCACTCTTATATTGGGCTGCGAGAAAGGTTCGCAGGTCGTCTTTAATCAGCACCTGATCGGGTGCTCTGTTGATTTGCGAACCGGAAACATGAGGGTAGCCTTGCTTCCCCATTAACTGAATAACCGCTTGTTCAAGGCGTTCTTCTGTGAACTTCATTGTGCTATCCGTTTGTTACTGCGTCAGGCCACCTCAACCCGCTCAAGATAAGCCTGCAAACCACTTAACAGTTGTTGAAAACTTACGGATGTATTGGTGTCGAGAGAAAGGTGCGGAGATATTTTTCGAGCCCCGGCCATCTTTTGATAGCCCTTAACGAGTTTTTTCAGCTCCTCCTGGGCATTGGCCAGGGCGTCAGGGTCTCTGAATTTCTTACTTTGCTGCCTGCCACCCAGCCTGGGCAGATCAAAAGCAGTGCCAACGGCTGCCAGATCGCCCAAAAACCAGCTTTCCAGTTCATGCACAGCAATACGGATCAAAGTTTCTGGTCGACCGCTGTTTTCACACAGTTGCTGTAATCGCTGCTTCAGTTGAACACAGTCACTCTGGTCTTTATCTCGCACTACCACAAACCAGCTGTTCGGTACATTCCAGTGCTTCAATTTTACAGGAATCGACTTGTCTAAATCCTGCTTACCTTCGTGGGGAATACAGATAAACGAAACCTCTGGTGACAATACTCTGGGCAGCAGACTTTCCAGCAGAATCTTGGCAGAGGGTTCTTCCAGCATAAACACCAGCTGTGTCATCAGGGATTCACCCCCTCAAACAAACCTTGTTTCCACAGCGCACCAGGCAGGTCGCCGCCATTGATCAGACTCTTTAGCAGGGCGTTGTCAGAAGCGCGTTCAATGGTGGTAACGCCAGCTTTCTTCTTGAGCCAGAAAATCTCACCCAGCTCAATATTGTTGAGCATATCCGGGGAGTGGCTGGTCACCATCACCTGGCCGCCCCGGTCCGAATATTCCCTGAACTCTTCTGCCAGTTCCGGCATGAGGCTTGGGTAGAGCTGGTTTTCCGGCTCTTCCACACACAGCAGCGGGTGGGGAGAGGGGTCATTCAACAACAGCAGGTAGGCAAACATCTTGATGGTGCCATCCGAGACGTAGCGGGCGATAAACGGGTCTTTGAAGCTGCCGTCCTGGAACTTGAGCACGATCCGGCCATCATCGGTTTCCACAGCCTTGACGCCTTCTACCCCGGGAACCCGCAGTTTCATTTTTTCCAGAACACCGGCAAAAATGTCAGGGTGCTGCTCGTACAGGTATTGGGCAACCAGGGCGGTATTGTCGCCCCTTGATGAGAGATGTTCTGCATAGCCTGCGTCCATGGATGGCCGCGCCTCGCTGATATGAAAGTCGGACACATGCCAGTTCTCAATCAGTTGGCGAAAGGCGTTCGCCGCCTTGAAGCGCTGGAATTGCCCAAGCCCTTTCACCGCCAGAATATCCGGACTGTCCAGGGTCTGTTCTTCACGCTCCAGTTCAGAGTCTTTCTTATTAAAGTCTTCTTCGTTCAAAATGGCGTAGCCAGCGCCGTTGCTGAAGTCGAGAAAATGGTAGGGTGAGCCATAACTGCCACGCTTGTAACGCAAAACTTCCCTGGCAACGACCGGTCGAGTTTTGTCCAGCCGGACTTCCAGCGCATAAGTGACCAGGCGCTCGACACCGCCGATTTCGAGCCTGAACTGCAGGGTAAACTCAATGGGCTGGTCGATACAGCCACGAGTGACCACCTCCTTAAAACCACCCCGCTTCTGCAGGGCAGTGCGAACGTTACCTGCCAGGGCGTCTTTCAGGAAACCAAACACATCGAACAGGGTGCTTTTGCCACTGCCGTTAGCCCCCACAAACACGCACAGGCCGGGCATATTGCGAATCTGCACATTGTGAAAAACCCGGTAGTTCTTTATGGACAGGGACTCAAGCTTCACAGTGCTGCTCCCTTAGTGGATTGTATTGCAGGCTCATTTTTCCTAGCGTAACAGTTTTTCTTTAAGGTCTTCATATCAATGCCAATAGACTATCCGGAAATTCCGGATTATTCCTCTGCTTTCTCTCTTTCCAGCCACAGTAAACGGCCACGCTGCAATTGTTCCTGCAACTCCTGTTCGCTGGGCAGATACGTTAAATATTCAGAGGCGAACAGCTGTTTGCTATCGGTAAGCACCGAATACTTTGCCACCGCTTCGCTGGTTTCGCTGCACAGAATCAGACCAATGGTTGGGTTATCATCGCTGTCTTTGCGATGCTGATCGTAGATGCGGACATAAGTGTCCATCTGCCCCACGTCCTGATGGCTGAGCTTGCCGATTTTCAGATCGATCAGCACAAAGCATTTCAGCTTGAAATGGTAAAACACCAGATCAATATAAAAATCCTGGTCTTCTGTAGGAATCCGCTGCTGGCGTTCCACAAAGGCAAAGCCTTTGCCCAACTCCAACAAAAAGTGTTTCAGGTTACCAATAAGCGCCTGCTCCAGTTCGCTTTCCTGAGTCGGCCCACAGGGCAGGTTTAAGAAATCGAGAATATAAGGATCACGCAAATAATCTTCAGGTTTGGTCGCCAAAGGGGACGTCTTCCGGGTAGCCTCTTCCAGAACAGGACGAATGTCCTTTTTGTGGTATTGAGTAGCCAGCAGCCGTTCGTAGTAGAGCTTACCCACTTGTCGTTCAAGAGCCCGGACACTCCAGTTCTGGTCAGCGGCCTCCTTTGCATACCACTGGCGAGCCAGATCACCTTTTATTGTGATCAGCTTGCAGTAGTGAGACCAGCTCAATTCGGCAGACAGTGTCTGCCGAATTGGAAAGGCCAGGAAAAAAGCCCGCATATTCCGCAAGTTACGCACGGAAAAGCCTTTACCAAACTCTGATATAAGCTGTCGGGAAAGGCTTTCCAGCTGCTTTTTACCATAAGCTGCCCGCTCAGCGCCTTTCTGTTCTTCTTCAACGATCAACCGCCCCACTTCCCAGTAAGATTGCACCATGGTGTGGTTGATTGTCTGTTGCAGGCGTGTCCGTGACTGGCTCAACACGTCTCGGATGGCCTGAAACAAGGTTGGGCTTTCGGATTTCTGAGAAGGCGGTTGATCAGACATGGGTCACCTTTTCTTTTATCGCTGGTTACTGCCGGGCTGACCTCGGCAGTAAGGTAATATCAGGCTACGGTGGCTGCGGCCTGTTGCTGGGCTTCGGGGATGCGGAGTTCTCCGGAGATTAGCTTGGGTAGTAGAGTGTCTCGAAGTCGCTCTAAAGCCAAAGAGTTTTTCTCATTAATGGACATTTTTGCTGAGAACTTTCCACACAGTTCTTCAAAAGCGGGCTCAACAATCCCCTTAGAGTATGCTACTGAATGCGTCAGTATCTTGTTTGGTGCAGTATGCTTCACAGTGGAACCAGAAACACTCGCAAGGATTTCATCTCGATATTCTTTGGTAGTGAGACAGCGATAGATGAATTCTCTGCCAATCGTTTCGACTTTGAAAATAACCTTTCCCAGTCGCTGATTGTGCAAATAACAATATTTATCACTATCAGGCACTAAAGCAGGATAGCCAAGTGTATCGCCAGCCTTACTTAAATCCGTCATCGTCACGAGCAAGTCATTGTGAGTTAGGACATAATCTTCAGGAATTGGGCCGTTGTAATATTTCAGCTTATCGCCTTTAAAACCGCCTCCAACTCTAAAATTACCGGGTGTTAACAAAATATCATCAGTGGGCGTTGCTGAGAAGAACTCCCCTTTGAAAGCAAAGCCGTGCTTGATATTGATGAGAGAGTTAAGTTCAGTAACCTCCCACCCCTCAGGAATCCACCCCATCTCGGCATCAAACACAAACCCGCTGGGAAACAGCTGGCGAATGTGTTCCGGCAGTGGTGTGCCCGGCTCAGCTTGCTGCAATGCCTTTCTGCTTTCTGCCCGCGCTTCCAGTGTTGGTGGAATGGGGTTGCCCGCCGCCAGTGCGTTATCGAGCACCGGATCAAAATCCACAAACCAGCTTTTAAACAGGGCTTGCGCCATGTTTTCGAGGGTTTGATTGGTTTGGCGGTTGAGCCGTATCTTGCCATCTATTGATTCGATTACGTTAAGGATTTCTCTTTGCTCTTGGATTGAAGGAACAGGAATATCAACAGATTGAATTCTATCTGTTGGAAGGACTCCTGTACCATGACCAGCTTCACCAACAAGATTCAGAATGTCTACTGATTTTGCTTTTAGTACATATGCCAGAAATGAAGGAAGTAAGTCGGGTTTTGCAATTAATGCTTTCAGATCTTGATTGAAAGTCACTGGGTGTTGTGCGATGCCAATTCGAAACTCACTTTTTAAGCTCATACCCCGAACAACAAACAAAATAGTATCTTCAGGCACAAGCCTGGTTCCATTTTTAGCACCTAATTCAGTTACTTTTTCTTCTGAGTCTTCAACAAAAAAATCACAAAGGCTTTTTGCACTTATCCACGGTATAGAGCCTCCCCAGTATTCAGAGTTTGACTTTCGAGGGGTTCCCCCTGAATACCAAGTAGCGCAATCTTTCAGTTGGCGGTATTCCCAATCACTCTGCATAACCCAGCACCTCCAGATTCTGGCGAATCACAGCATCCAGCTTATCCGCTTCCTGCACCGGCTTTTTAAAACAAACTAACAACATAAAAACTTACTCATCACCGGAAGGCGATACCCACAACACCTGATAGCAGGACTGGATATTGGCTTTGAAGTGTTCAGGTATGGCATGCCATGCCATCACCTGCACAATGATGGGAATATTAGAATCCCGCAGGGCTTCAAGAAAATCCGCCAGCTGATTAAACCCTTCCGTTTTTTCCTGACTCTGGGGGAAATGCACCACCAGATCCAGATCACTGGTATCGTGACAGGTGCCTTTGACCCGGCTGCCATAAGCCCAGATTTCAGTGCCCGGCGGAAAAATCGGCTCTGCCAGATCACAAATGGCCTGACGATCTTTTTCCCTCAGATCAATCATCCGAAAGCCCTTTAACATGGGCAACCACGGCCTGTTCAAGACGTTTCGCATCCACCAGAAAGGCCGGTAACAAGGCTTTAGTCTCTTCGGCAAATTTTTTACCGTAATCCTGGGCGGTGTTGTTGCGGTTATCCCGATAGGAAAGCCAGCATTCCACTTCTTCCAGCGTGAGCAGGCCATGCTGTCCCGCCTGACGGAACACATCTTTAAAGACCAGACGATCTACCGCTTTAGGGCTGTGCACAAAGTCTTTCAGGCATTTGCGTAGCAGCTTGCCGGATTGCTCCAGAATAATTTCAAACTCTTTGACACAGGCCGAGCGGTACATATCGTATTCGATACTGCCATCGGTACAGCTTTCCAGCATGCCGCAGGCCTTTTCCAGTGTCTGGATGCAGCGGCTATAAAAGGTAGTATCGATGGTCATTTTTGCCCTTCCGTCTGTGTTGAAGTCTCAGCATAACCCAACTGCGACAGGTTTTGACGAATCACAGCATCGAGCTTTTCCGCTTCCTGCATCTGCTGGTAAAGGGTCTGGCTCAGTTCCTTCATTTTGGTTTCAAATGGAATACCATCGTCTTCCAGCTCTGCTGCGCCTACATAACGGCCAGGTGTCAGCACATAGTCGTTGGCTTTCATCTCATCCAGAGTGGCCGCTTTGCAGAAACCGGCTTTATCTTCGTAATCACCATTACCTTCTTCGCCACGCCATGCATGGTAAGTGCGGGTAATTTCAGCAATATCTTCCGTGGTCTGCTCTTTATTGGTGCGGCTGATCATGGTGCCCATCTGGCGGGCATCAATAAACAGTGTTTCTCCTTCACGGCCTTTATAACCATGCTCGGCATCCGTCTTCTTGTTCTTGGTCAGGAACCAGAGGCAGACCGGAATCTGAGTGGTGTAGAACAGCTGCCCCGGCAGGGCGATCATGCAGTCCACCAGATCATTCTCGATAATCTTCTGGCGAATAGCACCTTCGCCGCTGGTGTTGGAACTCATGGAACCATTCGCCAGCACAAAACCGGCGGTACCGTTCTCCGACAGCTTGCTGATCATATGCATGATCCAGGCATAGTTGGCGTTGCCGGTGGGCGGGGTTTCGTAACCTTCCCAGCGTGGGTCGTCGGTGAGTTCGCTGGGCGCGCGCCACTGTTTCTGGTTAAACGGCGGATTGGCCATAATAAAATCGGCCTTCAGGTCCGGGTGCTGATCTTTAAAAAAGGTATCGCCCGCGACATCGCCCAGATTCGCTGAAATACCCCGAACCGCCAGGTTCATTTTTGCTAGCTTGTAGGTGGTGCTGGTGTATTCCTGCCCGTAAATGGAAATATCTTTCTGGTTGCCATTATGGCTGTGCACAAACTTGAGAGATTGCACAAACATACCGCCGGAACCGCAGCATGGATCGTAGATTTTGCCTTTGTAGGGCTCAATCATTTCGGCAATCAGGGTTACAACAGACTTGGGCGTATAGAACTCGCCCCCGCCTTTACCTTCGGTGGCGGCAAACTTACCCAGGAAATATTCATACACTCTGCCCACCAAATCTTCTTCGGTCATATGGCATTCGTTGGCGAGGGTTTGAATATTATTAATGGTGTCGATCAGCGCCGCTAACTTGGAACCATCCAGCCCCAGACGGGAGAAGTAGTTACCCGGCAGTGCACCCGCCAGTGACGGGTTATTCTTCTCCACAGTATGCAGAGCGGTGTCGATCTTTACAGCAATATCATCCTGCTTGGCGTTCTTCTGGATAAACGACCAGCGGCTCTCTTCCGGCAGGTAGAACACGTTTTCCATGGTGTAAAAATCCACCGTGTCCACAAAGTCAGCACCGTATTCCTGCTCAACCAGCTCTTTGCGAGTCTCAAACTTGTCGCTGATAAACTTGAGGAAGATCAGGCTGAGTACGATGTGCTTGTACTCGGAGGATTCCACACTGCCGCGCAGTTTGTTGGCGGAGTCCCAAAGGGTTTCTTCGAAGCCTTTGCTTGGTGAAGTGCGGGCTTTTGCTGCTGGTTTTTTGGCCATGATCCCGGATTATCTATAACGACGCACTGCGTCCGGTAAAAACGCTTCATCCTATCACGGAAAAACACTGCATTATATTTCCGTCATTCGGCATTCAGACTGACAGAAATACACGGATGCAGAGCACTTGAACAATGGCAGTAAAGGTTTACAACTTTTTTGAACTGAGTGAAGTGTTCACACTAAAACCGCAAGAGGCTATCGAACACTTTCAGAGCAAAGGCCTGAGCGCCAGCTTCAGCTGGCTGGACATGATCGGTGAGGAGAACGACGCCGCCTTCACCGTAGCGAAAATGATGGACACCGACCTGCTGTCTTATGTGGACAAGCAGGTGGACAAAGTCATCGACGAAGGCCTGACCCTGGCAGACTTCAGGAAAGAACTGATCCCCAGACTGCATAACCGTTTCGGCAGTGACCGGCTCAAGCCAGTTCTGCCGCCGAGCATAGCTGCGGAAAATTTATACAGCGGCGAGATAGACCGCAAAGGCATAGCCTTATGGGGCATCTCCTGGGAACAAAGCATCATTCGTTAGCACTCTGACAGGGAAGGAAACGACAATGGCCAGACAA
>JBPCXN010000112.1:0-8954 GCA_051008495.1 Endozoicomonas sp.
GTGAATTAAACCGTGCCATGTGGTTTGTTCTGTACCGGGAACTGGCTTTATCAAGGCAGTCAAGGATGTCTGTAGAGAATAATGAGTATTTACCCGCTTGCATCCGGTCTTGCCCGTGGTGTGAGGGAATTGCTGCTTGCTCTGAGTACTGTGCGTTGATAGAGTTTGCTGCAATTTAAAGAAAGCCTTGAGTCAAGGTAACTCACAAAATGCTGAAAAGGTTACGGGGTCTGTTTTCCAGCGATTTGTCGATCGATCTGGGAACAGCGAATACATTGGTCTATGTCCGTGAAAAGGGCATTGTCCTGAATGAGCCATCGGTTGTGGCCATTCGCAATCTGGGAACTCAGAAAAGTGTCGTTGCCGTGGGTGCGGACGCCAAGCGTATGCTTGGGCGTACCCCAGGCAATATTACTGCCATCCGCCCCATGAAAGACGGTGTTATCGCCGATTTTGACGTCTGTGAGCGGATGCTGCAGCACTTTATCAACAAAGTGCATGAGAACAGTTTCATCCAGCCCAGCCCAAGGGTGCTGGTCTGCGTACCCTGCAAGTCCACTAAGGTTGAGCGTCGGGCGATTCGAGAGTCCGTGCTGGGTGCTGGCGCACGGGAAGTTTATCTTATTGAAGAGCCCATGGCTGCTGCCATTGGCGCCGGTCTGCCGGTAGAAGAAGCCAGTGGCTCCATGGTCGTTGACATCGGTGGTGGTACGACCGAAATTGCGATTATTTCTCTGAGCGGTGTCGTTTACTCCGAGTCCGTACGGGTGGGGGGCGACCGTTTTGATGATGCCATCGTTACCTATGTTCGCCGCAACTATGGCAGCCTGATTGGTGACGCCACTGCCGAACGGATCAAACAGGAAATTGCCATTGCCTACCCCAGCGATGAACTGCTGGAAATCGATGTGCGTGGTCGTAACCTGGCGGAAGGTATTCCGCGCAGCTTCACCCTGAACAGTGGAGAGGTGCTGGATGCGCTGCAGGAATCACTGAGTGCGATTGTGCAGTCAGTCAAGAGCGCGCTGGAACAGTCTCCTCCGGAACTGGCGTCCGATATTGCTGAGCGGGGACTGGTTCTCACCGGTGGCGGCGCCCTGCTGCGGGATCTGGACAAGCTGATCAGTGAAGAGACCGGCCTGCCGGTGCTGGTGGCCGAAGATCCTCTGACCTGTGTCGCCAGAGGCGGTGGCCGGGCACTGGAAATGATGGACAAGCATCGCATGGATCTGCTGTCTACCGACTGATTCGGTGATGAGGCCAGGAGGCTGCAGCAACAGAGTTGAGCACATCAGGTCAAACAGGGTGATACCTGTTTGACCTGTTTGTTTGTATTCTGCATTTTTTCGCTCTGTGGCATTCTTATGTTTTCTACTTCGGAGCCTGACCGAGGATAACGGTCGAGCATAAAGCTCAGTAGAACGAGTCAGGTTTTTCACTGGATTTGTGCGAATAGTTGACCTATTTAATCAAATTCAGTGAGACTCTCGTCCGCTTTCTATCGAAAAGTG
The DNA here is from genome assembly GCA_051008495.1 of Endozoicomonas sp. GTDB lineage: Bacteria > Pseudomonadota > Gammaproteobacteria > Pseudomonadales > Endozoicomonadaceae > Endozoicomonas_A. The sequence continues at coordinate 1,512 of JBPCXN010000112.1, forward strand.
GCTGTTCTTTCTGGGCTTTAGGCCGACCTGCCTATTCTTGGTCAGGCTCCTGGCTATTTATTGTGGAATTGCTGCCAGTCTTACCACCAGGCTGTGGCAAAAGACACACAGGACTGTTTGCAAAGGAGCCGACTATCAAACCGATATTCAGCCAACAACAGTCGCTGGTAACCCGTTTTGTTTTATTACTGGTGTTATCTTTCGCGCTGCTGTTCGTGGATCATCGATACAACTACCTGTCCCTGGTCAGGGGCTGGCTGTCTGTGGCCGCTACCCCGGTTCAGTGGCTGGCAGACGTTCCCTCTCGGCTTTGGGGGGTGGCTGATCAGCTGGTGACTTCCCGCAGCGAACTGTCCGAGGAAAACGCCAGGCTCAAGGCCAAGAACCTCATTCTTGAACAGAAAGTCCAGAAACTTGCCTCCCTGACGGCACAGAATATTCGTCTTAAGGAACTGCTGAACTCATCAGAGCTGGTGGATGAGCAGGTGCTGGTGGCGGAAATCATCGGGGTTGATCCAGACCCGTTCCTCCATGTTGTGACCATTAACCGGGGTTCCATGGACAATGTTTTCCCAGGGCAAGCGATTGTTGATGCCCATGGCGTTATGGGGCAGGTTATCGAAGTGACGCCTCTGAGCAGCCGGGTGATGCTGGTTACCGACAACGCCAGCCGGGTTCCCGTTCAGGTTAACCGCACCGGCTACCGGGCTGTTGCAGCGGGAACCGGGCAGCCGGGCACCATGGAACTGATGCACATCCCTGATACTGCTGACATCGTCGAAGGAGACCTGTTGACCAGCTCGGGCCTCGGTCAGCGCTACCCGGCAGGCTATCCATTGGGCAGGGTCAGGAAGGTTAGCCATACCCTGGGGGAGGCTTTTTCCCGGGTACACGTGGGCCTGTTTGCCGAAACCAACCGCAGCCGCTTTGTTCTGCTGGTCTTCCGGTCAGAACCGGAACGGCCCGAAGTGATCGAAGAGAAGGAACCGGGGGGCGATTCATGAGCGTACAGAAACCCAATGCCCACTGGGTGGTGTGGATCAGCCTGCTGGGGGCAGTGGTGTTGAGTATACTGCCACTGCCTGCCTGGATGTCGGTTGCCCGGCCTGCCTGGGTACCGATGGTTCTGATGTACTGGGTGCTGGCGCTGCCGGAACGCTTCGGCCTGTTCTTTGCGTTTTTTATCGGGCTGCTGCTGGATGTTTTCCTTGGTACACTGTTCGGTCAGAGTTCCATGGGGCTGCTGCTGGTTACGGTCATCGTGCTGGGGCTGCATCGCCGTTTGAGAATGTTCCCCTGGTGGCAGCAGGCTTTCATGGTGTTTGTGATCATCGGCTTTTACCAGCTGCTGAACCTCTGGATTCGAAGTGCCATAGGCCGGACCACACCTTCACTCTGGTATCTTCTGCCTTCGCTCACCAGCGCCGCGCTCTGGCCCTGGGTGTCCGGAGTATTGAGGTACCTCAGGCGCTATTTCCGGGTGGTATGATGATGCCTGGAAGCCGCCCTCTGATCGTTCTGTTGAACCTGCGCCCGGCTGGATCAGCCGGGTCATTGACCCGCTGACTATGATTTATCTTGCTTCCCAATCCCCCCGCCGCCAGGAACTGCTCCGCCAGATTGGTGTGCCCTTCCAACTGTTACCCTGTGATATTGATGAAACGCCGGAGCCGGGCGAACCAGCCGCAGATTACGTTGAGCGAATGGCGCTGGAAAAGGCTCGTGCAGGATGGCAGCGGATGCAGAAACAGTCCCTGGCGCAGGCGCCGGTGCTGGCTGCGGATACAACCGTTGTTCTGGAAAGGAAAATACTGGGTAAACCCCGAAACCCGGAGGATGCCTGTGATATGCTGTTGTCACTAAGTGGAAAAAGCCATGAGGTGATGACCGCCGTAGCAATCATTCAGGGCGAACAGATTTCCAGCAAACTGTCCGTAACACAGGTACGAATGGGCCATATTGACCAGGCCTGGGTCGCAGCCTATGTGGCCACTGGAGAGCCGGCGGACAAGGCCGGCGCTTATGGCATCCAGGGCTATGGCGCAGTGCTGGTACAGGCTATCGCTGGCAGCTATTCAGGCGTAGTAGGCCTGCCCCTGAAGGAAACCGCGGATTTATTGCACGAGTTCGGCATCTCACCCTGGCACACCTGAATATGTTTTACTTGTTTTTCTGACTGCAACCGGTCTTTCCGGACAGTCAGCTTAAAGGGGAAGGGAATGAGTGAAGAGATTCTGATGAATATCACGCCCATGGAGTCACGTGTGGCGCTGGTAGAGAATGGGGTTCTTCAGGAAATATACATAGAAAGGGCATGCAGCCGGGGGATTGTCGGCAACATCTACAAGGGCAAGGTGGTTCGGGTGCTGCCCGGCATGCAGGCAGCATTTGTGGACATAGGCCTGGAACGGGCCGCTTTTATCCACGCCAGTGAAATAGCTCCCCGCAATGACAAAAATGGTGATGAACAGGTTGAGCGCCCTATCGTTGAACTGGTTCATGAGGGGCAGCCCCTGGTGGTCCAGGTGACCAAAGACCCGCTTGGCACCAAAGGCGCGCGCCTTACTACCCATATCTCAATTCCTGCACGCTACCTGGTGCTGATGCCTCATAACAATCATGTCGGTATTTCCCTGCGTATTGAAGATGCCGATGAGCGCGAGCGCCTGAGGACATTAGTTGAACAGTGCATGAAACAGGAAGGCTGCCAGGACGAAGGCGGTTTTATCCTGAGAACGGCCGCAGATGGTATTGGTGAGGCGGAAGTGCAGGCCGATATATTGTTTCTCCGCCGCCTATGGCAGACCATCGAGGAAGCCGTCAAGGAGAACAAGGTGCCGGCGACCATTTATGAAGACCTGCCGCTTTATTTAAGGACCATGCGTGACCTGGTGGACCCCAACATTGAAAAAATCAGGATTGATTCCCGGGAAACCTTCCAGAAAGTATCGAAGTTTGTTAAAAAGCTCGTCCCCCAGGTCGATGGCCGGGTTGAATATTATCCCGGTGAACGCCCGATCTTCGACCTGTTCGGTGTTGAAGATGAAATCAACAAAGCCCTGAGTCGCAAGGTGCAGCTGAAGTCCGGTGGCTACCTGATTATTGACCAGACGGAAGCCATGACCACCATTGACGTCAATACCGGGGCGTTTGTCGGGCACCGTAACCTTGAAGAGACCATTTTCAAGACCAACCTTGAGGCTGCTGTGGCCATAGCCCGCCAGCTCAGGTTGCGTAACCTGGGTGGCATCATCATTATCGACTTCATCGATATGGAAGATACCGAACACCAGCGACAGGTTCAGAGAACCTTCGACAAAGCTCTGGAAAAGGACCATGCCAAGACCAACATCACGGGCGTAAGTGAGCTGGGGCTGGTGGAGATGACCCGCAAGCGTACCCGTGAATCCCTGGAGAATGTCCTGTGCGAGCCCTGTCCAACCTGTGACGGGCGGGGCAACCTGAAAACGGCTGAGACGGTCTGCTACGAGATTTTTCGGGAAATTCTCAGAGCAGTGCGCGCCTACGACAGTAACAGCTACCTGGTGCTGGCGTCAGAAGCCGTGGTGGATCGCCTGCTGGATGAAGAGTCCAGTAATGTGGCGGACCTCGAAGAGTTTATCAGCAAGACCATACGTTTCCAGGTAGAACCCATCTATAGCCAGGAGCAGTTCGATGTGGTTCTGGTATAAAGCGACAGCAAGACCACACGTTTCCAGGTCGAAGCTATCTACCTACAGCCAGGAACAATTCGACGTGGTTCTGGTGTAAATATGAGTTGTGGCAATGTTTCAATCGATCATAGGAGCCTGACCGAGAATAGCGGTCGAGCATAAAGTTCAGTAGATCGAGCCAGATTTTTCACTGGATTTGTGCGAATAGTTGACCTATTTAATCAAATTCAGTGAGACTCTCATCCGCTTTCTATCGAAAAGTGGCCGTTCTTTCTGGGCTTTAGGCCGACCTATCTATTCTCGGCCAGGCTCCTGGGGCGAGTGGAACATTACCCGTGAGGAGATAAGAAAGGACATGCCTGAATGACCTGTAACCGGTCTGACAATTCATGACAACAACCTTGATCAGAGTGTTAAGGCTGGCGCTGACCTGGGGTTGGCGCCTGTTGATGGCCTGGCTGTTACTGCTGGTCATCCTGGTGGCAGGCTTCCGGGTGTTTCTCGGCTTTCTGCCATTATTTCACGAGCACGCCGTAGCCTATCTCAATGACCAGTTGAACACTGCCTTTACAGTTGACCGTCTGGATGCCCAGTGGCACGGCGGCAAGCCATCCCTGAGCCTGCGCGGGCTTAAGCTGCAGGGGCACGATGCCGGGGAGGCCGGCTTTGCCATTGACCGGCTTGACCTTGAGGTGAACCTGCAAAAAAGCCTGCTGCATCTGACGCCCATCCTCTCTTACCTGGAAATAAACGGCGTATTGATTGCCCTTGAGAGCAATGCCGAAGGCGTCTGGTCTCTTGCCGGTATCAGTGCCACGGAACAAAAAGAACCAGGTGAATACCGCCTGGAACATCTGTTAAGACACCTGCAGAGACAGGAATACATTGACCTGACCAACCTGGAGCTGAGGCTGAATCAGTATGGAGAGAAGCCTTTCAGCCTGAGCACCCGCTACCTTTCGATTAGCGAAGAGTCCGGACTCAAGCTGGTCCAGATGGGTATGGATGCCGGAGGCGGCAATATCGAGCTGAAAGCCCTGGGGCAGGGTGTCAGTCGCCGTGATATGGACTGGAGCGGCAGTTTTGTTATGGATGATGTTGATCTCGCACCGGTTTACAAACTGGTCGGCTGTGGTTCGAACCGGAGGTGCCCAGGGAAGCTGAGTCGTGCGTTGATGAACATAGACTCGCAATGGGATTATCGTGCCAGTCAATGGCAGATCCGGGGCGATGTCTGGCTGCCTTATCTGAACTACAGCCTGGTTGATGGTAAGAGCCAGGTGCTTTCGCTGCAGTCCGGCGTTTTCATGAAGGGGGGATATCCTGTTGACAACGCCGGCAGCTGGGATCTCTGGCTGGACAGTCTGCAGATGACACTGGCAGAGCCTTCGCCTTTCTCTCTGGATATCTACGCCACCGCCAGGCCTGCGGCTGATGGGCAGGGGGACAGGGTCATGAGTGTGGCCCTGGATAGGGTCGATCTGGATCGGTTAAAGACCTTCCTGCTCGGTAGTGACCTGCTGCCGGAGCTGGCGGATGAATTAATGACGACGTTGAACCCGTCAGGCCATGTTCATGAAGTAGTCGCACGTTTTTACCCTGAACGCAACCTGTTGCAGGGCGATGCCTTTGAACTGAGTGCCCGCCTGGAGAACGTTTCGGTTGATGCCTGGGAAGACGCGCCTTCAGCCGGCAATGTCAACGGACATGTTCGTATGAATGCGCAGCGGGGCTATCTGGATCTGGATGCATCTGACTTCAGTCTGGGGTTGACGGAGTTATTCAGAGATGTCTGGCACTATAAGACGGCGACTGCCAGGCTCTACTGGGATGTAGTGGACGACATTTACCGCCTGCGCAGTGATGACATTGCCCTGAGGGGAGAGGAGGGCAGTCTCAAAGGGCGATTGAATCTTGATATTCCCCTGTCGGATGGGCCCTCCACCATGGCCCTTACGGTTGGGATGACCGATGGCGACGCCATTTACACGCCCAAGTACCTGCCGTCAAAACTGAACCAGTTGCCTGACGATCTGGTGGACTGGCTTGATAACAGCATCAAGGGCGCCCGGGTGAATGCCGGTGGTTTTCTGTATAACGGCGTACTTTCTGATTCCGGTGGTGACCTGGATTCCCGCTGGGGGCTGTTTTTCGATGTGGAGCAGGCGCATCTGGATTATGACCCCGACTGGCCGGAAGTGCGTGATCTTCGTGGGCAGGTTTACGTCAATGATGACCGGGTAGAGGTAAGCGGTCAGTCCGCACGTGCTTTGAATGCCGACCTCGAAAACATCCTGGCAAAAGTACTCCTGGATGATGACCCTGTCCTCACTGTTACGGGCCTGGTTCGTGGAAGTGGCAGCGATGCCATGGCGGTGCTCACAAAAACTCCTGTTGATCAAGCTCTGGAAGGTGCCGCCAGGAACTGGCAAATCACCGGACTGCTGACTTCTGACCTTAATCTCTCCCTGCCATTTGAACGTGTCGATGATGTGCAGGTTGATGTCAGTATCCTGGCTGATGATGCCGTGTTTGCCCTGGCAGAGCCTGAAGTCAGGGTTGAAGGAATACAGGGGCGAATTAACTACAGCACGGATACCGGCCTGCATGCCGAGAACGTCCAGGCCCGGTTCCTGGGGGAGGCCATCAATGCCTCTATTCGTACAGATTTGCAGGGTGGTGTGGCTGGTGTTTCGCAATTCAGCTGGTCTGGTCATATCGGGGCAGAGCCTCTTCAACACTGGCTTGATATGGACTGGCTGAGTTTACTGGAAGGGCGCGCAGCCTATAGAGGGGCGCTGACCATCCCCTTTGGCAATGGTCCGCTGCGCCTGTCCATCGAGAGTGACCTGAAAGGCATAGAGTTTGAATTGCCCAGGCCGCTGGGTATTCCTGCAGAGGCGTCCGTGCCCCTGCAACTGACGACCAAAATCTATCCGGGTAGCTACGATCTGTCACTGGCTTTGGGTGAAATGGGACATCTCCGGATGCTGCTTGGCGAGGGTTACACCCTTGATTCAGCTGCTGTGCGATTTGGAAGCACGAGGCCATTGCCACAGATGGAAACCGGTCGAATTATTGTTTCCGGGAATATTCCGGAAATCGATCTTGACCCCTGGGTGGAAAAATATGGCGGGCAGCCAGTGGATGAGGATGAGAAATCCATGGCCGCGCTGTTGCAGGTCAATGGCCTGAGTATTGGTCGGCTGACCTACGACGACTTCAGTCTGGATGACCTCAATATCAGTCTGCTGGCAGACGACCATTACACCCGTGTCATTGTTGACAGCGAGTCTATCGCCGGCCGTTTAGCCATTCCTGAGCGGCCAACCCAGCCGTACAAGCTTCGAATGGACAGACTGCACCTTCCTGCGGGCGACGAAAATACGGAAGGTGAAGGCGATCCTCTGGCTGAGGTCATGCCTTATGATCTGCCGGATGCTGATGTGGTCATCAAGTCCCTGAAAATGGGCGATCAGGATTTTGGCAAAGTGGCTTTCAGTCTTCGTTCCGTAACCAATGGCAAAACCATCCAGGGCATCAAGGGAACCCTGGGGGGAATGGAGTTCAATGGTCATGCGGAATGGCAGTACGAAAATGGCGAACATCGAACACTGTACTCCGGCAAGCTGGAAGGAGGGGATATTGAACGCTTCCAGGAGACCATGGGCATTCCTCCCATAGCCGCTGCAGAGAGAAGCGAAATTAAAGGGCGGGTGATCTGGCAGGGTAGTCCCCTTGACACCAACCTCAAAAGTCTGGATGGCTC